>CANQAJ010000079.1 GCA_947589365.1 uncultured Clostridia bacterium
ATCATGGCTCATATTGATGCCGGTAAGACAACCACAACAGAACGTATCCTTTTCTACACCGGTATCAACCATAAGATGGGTGAAACACATGAGGGTGCTTCTACCATGGACTGGATGGTACAGGAGCAGGAAAGAGGTATAACAATTACTTCTGCTGCCACTACGTGCTATTGGGAAGGAACAAAGCATGATAAGGGCAGACACAGAATTAATATAATCGACACCCCCGGTCACGTTGACTTTACCGTTGAGGTTGAGCGTTCACTTCGTGTACTTGACGGCTCGGTAACGGTTCTTTGTGCAAAGGGCGGAGTTGAGCCCCAGTCTGAAACAGTATGGCGTCAGGCAGATAAATATAAGGTACCCCGTATGGCTTATGTAAATAAGATGGATATTATGGGTGCAGATTTCTACCGCGTTGTTCAGATGATGAAGGACAGACTGAAATGTAACGCTGTGCCGATCCAGCTTCCGATCGGTTCCGAGGATACCTTCAAGGGTATTGTGGATCTCGTAGAAATGAATGCCGATGTATATTACGATGACCTCGGCAAGGATATGAGAGTCGAAGAAATACCCGAGGATATGAAGGAGCTTGCAGAGAAATATCACTCGGAGCTTATTGAACACGTTGTTGAACAGGACGAGGAGCTTATGGAGAAATACCTTGAGGACGGCGAGGAGCCTTCCATTGAGGATATAAAGAGAGTTATCCGTAAGTCGACAATCGACAACACGATGGTTCCCGTAACCTGCGGTACATCCTACCGTAATAAAGGCGTTCAGAAGCTTCTTGATGCAATTGTGGACTATATGCCGGCTCCGACAGACGTTCCGGCTATCAGCGGTATTAATCCCAAAACGGATGAGGAGATAGAGGTTGAGTCCAGCGATGATCTTCCGTTCTCGGCTCTTGCATTCAAGATTGCAACTGACCCGTTTGTAGGAAAGCTTGCGTTTTTCCGTGTATATTCGGGTACGCTTAATGCAGGTTCATCCGTTTATAACTCAACAAAGGATAATACCGAACGTATCGGACGTATACTTCAGATGCATTCCAACCACAGAAAGGATATCGAAACCGTTTATGCCGGCGATATCGCTGCTGCTGTAGGTCTTAAGAATACAACAACAGGTGATACGCTTTGTGACGAAAATCATCCTGTTGTACTTGAATCGATGGAATTTCCGGAACCTGTTATCCGTGTTGCTATTGAGCCTAAGACAAAAGCAGGTCAGGAGAAAATGGGTATTGCCCTTGCAAAGCTTGCCGAGGAAGACCCGACCTTCAAGGCATATACAGATGAAGAAACAGGTCAGACGATCATAGCAGGTATGGGTGAGCTTCATCTTGAAATTATCGTAGACAGACTTCTCCGTGAATTCAAGGTTGAGGCACATATCGGTAAGCCCCAGGTTGCTTATAAGGAAACAATCCGCAAGTCTTCCGATGTTGATGAGAAATATGCACGTCAGTCTGGTGGTAAGGGTCAATACGGTCATGTTAAGCTCAAGCTTGAGCCTAACCCCGGAAAGGGATATGAATTTGTCAATTCCGTTGTCGGCGGTGCAATTCCGAAGGAGTATATACCCGCCGTTGATGCAGGTATTCAGGGTGCAATGCTCAGCGGTGTACTTGCTAACTACAACGTTGTTGATGTTAAGGTTACACTTTATGACGGTTCATACCATGAGGTTGACTCTTCGGAAATGGCGTTCAAGATTGCGGGTTCAATGGCATTCAAGAACGGTATGAGAAAGGCTGACCCGGTAATTCTTGAGCCTATAATGAAAGTTACGGTAACTGTCCCCGAAGAATACATGGGCGACGTAATAGGAGATCTCAACTCCCGCCGCGGCATGATTCAGGGTATGGAAGCTGTAGCAGGTGCACAGAGAATTGTTGCAATGGTACCGCTTTCGGAAATGTTCGGTTACGTAAACGATCTGCGTTCCAAGACACAGGGAAGAGGTGCTTACGTTATGGAGCCTAACAACTATGCCGAGGTTCCTAAGAGTATAGCGGACGGTATTATAAGCAATCGTTCAAAGAAGGAAGATTAATTAAATAAATTTTCCTGAAATTTCATAAAAAAGCTTGCAATTTGTTTCTATTGTTGTTAAAATAGTTACAAGGTGCATTGCATTGAATAATAAATTTTATTTAGGAGGTTATTTCCAATGGCTAAGGAAAAATTTAACAGAAGTAAGCCGCACGTAAACATTGGTACAATCGGCCATGTAGACCACGGTAAGACCACACTTACAGCCGCAATTACAAAGGTTCTTAACCTTGAAGGCGATGCTGAATTTGTTGATTATGCCAATATTGATAAGGCTCCCGAAGAGAGAGCACGTGGTATTACAATCAATACCGCACACGTTGAATATGAAACAGAGACACGTCACTATGCACACGTTGACTGCCCCGGTCATGCTGACTATGTTAAGAACATGATCACAGGTGCAGCTCAGATGGATGGTGCTATCCTTGTTGTATCTGCCGCTGATGGTCCTATGCCCCAGACAAGAGAGCATATTCTTCTTTCACGTCAGGTTGGCGTTCCGTACATCGTTGTATTCATGAACAAGACAGATCAGGTTGATGATGACGAGCTTCTTGACCTTGTAGAGATGGAAATCCGTGAGCTTCTTAATGAGTATGATTTCCCCGGAGATGACATTCCTATTATCAGAGGTTCCGCATATCAGGCACTTATCTCTGACAGTAAGGATTCTAACGCTCCTGAGTATGCTTGCATCCATGAGCTTATGAAGGCTGTCGATGAATATATCCCGACACCGGAAAGAACGACAGATCTTCCTTTCCTCATGCCTGTTGAGGATGTATTTACAATATCGGGTCGTGGCACTGTTGCTACCGGTAGAGTTGAAAGAGGACGTATCACAGTTTCTGAAGAGGTTGAGATCGTTGGTCTTGAGGAGGAAAAGAAGAAGTCGGTTGTTACAGGTCTTGAGATGTTCAGAAAGACTCTTGACTTCGCAGAGGCAGGCGACAACATAGGTGTGCTTCTCCGTGGTATCCAGAAGAACGAGATTGAGCGTGGACAGGTATTGGCTAAGCCGGGTTCTGTTCATCCTCACACAAAGTTCCAGGGACACGTTTATGTTCTTACAAAGGACGAAGGTGGTCGTTCAACACCTTTCTTCAGCAATTATCGTCCGCAGTTCTATTTCAGAACAACAGATGTTACAGGTGTTATTACACTTCCGGAAGGTACAGATATGTGTATGCCCGGCGATAATGTAGATATGGACGTTGAGCTTATTAAGCCCGTAGCTATGGAAGACGGACTTCGTTTCGCTATCCGTGAGGGTGGTCACACAGTAGGTTCAGGTGTTGTTTCTAAGATTTACGAATAATTTCGTTTTACGAAAGCAATAATTTATGGCTCTGTATGGTTTGTCCGTACAGAGCCTTTTTTCAAAGCCACTTAAATATGCTGATGATTAAATTTATACAACCTGCAAAATAATTTAGGATATACCAACAAAAATCATATGAGGACATCTGTGGGTATAATACGGTAGAGGGGTGTATGCGAATAAATTACCGGCTGGTCAGCGTGAAAGAAAACAATTCCGCAAGTGGGAGAAAGAATTTCATCTAATAACTCCCCCGAATACGGGTCGATGATTTCAGCAAGTTTTTCTCCCTTTCTTACCCTTGAATTAACTTTTGCGTGGCGTACAAAAAAGCCCGATTTTGAGGTTTTTACATTTACAAGCTGGCTGCCTTCAATAAGCTCGGACCTGTATCCTTCGTGGCAATTATATTCAATAATTTCTCGCTTATTCAAAAAGCTTAATACGGCATTTATGACCTCGGCCGCACTTTCCTCATCAATCGTATCTGTGGCATTGGTATAAAGTGAAAAAGCCTTTGTTTCCCATATCTGCCAGTTATAATTAAGAGTTGTCGTATCATACGGTTTTGCATTACGTCTGAAAACATATGGCAGACCAAAATCCTTTGCAAGCTCCGTATCCTCAAAGCCTGTTTTCATCATTCTTACGTGTGGAATAAAGCTTCCCTGCATATAAAAGCTTGTGAACTGTATTCCGTATGTAAAATCATTTATATTACGAAAAACTCCGTCAGCAATTCTTTGAGTGGTTTCCCCGAGGTTATATCCGGGGAACATTCTGTTTATATCAGTATTATCTGTTGACCAGAAGCGTTTGCCTATATTCATTGAATTGGGATTTACACATGGTATGATAAGGATGGATTTGCCGGTTCTTATTTTCCCCAATTTCTCAAGCTGTCTGAATACAGATATAAGCCTTGAGCATATATAAACTTGTTGTACCTCGTTTCCTCTTGTAGCTCCCACAATGCAGACGGAATGTTCTCCCTTGCCGAAGCTGTAACCCTTTATACGCATATTATCCCTATATACGGAACTTAACTCAAACAATATTTTTTCTTCCATAACTGCACCTCCTCAGGCAAGTATTCTTGCAATAAGCGAGCCTTCGGAAACAATGGGATATTCACGCAGTGTAAATACAGTACCGTCTGTTTCCGCTTCTATACGTTCGTTTATCTCACCTGTAAGCGGATTAAGGATATCTCCGATATGCTCTCCCTTTTTTACGTTTTTCCAATGTTCAACGCTCGGCAAGAATATCCCGGAACTGCCGGCATTGATAAATGAAACCTCACCGTCATCGGATATTATAGGTTCTTTAGGCGTTTTAACTTCACCTTTCCATATTCCAAGATCTTTCATAAGAGCAAAAATACCGTCTACAAGTTGGTCGCCATATTTTTTGGTTATACGCATACCTACCCCCATTTCCACAACGAGGGTGGGCGTTCCTATTATGTTTAGAGAATATGCAAGAGTAGATTCAAGCACAGTAGCGGATGAATGTACCCAGATATAATCAAGATTAAGTTTTTTTGCAAGAGGTATAAGAGTGTCCTTTGACAGCTCGTTTATTCTGCACTGAGGTATTTCCTCAAGAAAGATATTGCTTGCGTGTATATCAATAACCGCCGCACTGCCGCTGAGGTCGTCGATTATCTTAGCGGCAATATATTCCGGCATAGAACCGTTTTCCGAGCCGGGAAAAAGCCTGTTCATATCAAGGTCAAAGCCCGGTATTCCTCTCGTTATGGAATCTATTCCCAGAGGGTTTAGGGCAGGGTATATGTCTGCAATTCCCGTAAGACAATCATAATTTTCCATTATTCTCCTTTGGAGTTCATAGCATACATATTGCCCCTCTAACTCGTCACCGTGAGTTCCCGTAACAATGCTTATCCTTTTCTCGTTTCCGCTCAGACCTTTTTGCGGTATGAGCCTGTTTTTTTGTATCATAAGTGTTTCGTCAATCGGCAAACCGACAGACGCTACTGTCTGAACCATTGTAATCAATCCTTTACATTAATTTCTTCCACCAATACAGTTTCACTTTGGTTCTGCACACCACTGCCGTAAAAACTCCCCTTTATAACGGGACAGTCGCTTGAATCCCTGCCGCATGACATACGAATATATTCGTCATTCACAAGCTTATTGTTGGTAGGGTCAAAGCCGTACCAATATCCGTTGCAAAGTGCTTCCACCCATGCATGGGAAGAACCTTCTCCGAGCATCATACCGACAACATATCTTGCCGGAATATGTTCCATTCTTAGGAGTGAAAGCATTATATGTGCATAATCCTGACACACTCCTTTACCGAGAGTGAAAGCACTTTCCGAAGTTTCGTGTATACGGGTAGAACCGCTGTTATAACTAAAAACATTTGGAATATCTCTCATGATTTTGAGTGCCGTATTATAAACACCGTCCGATTTCTCGAATACAAAATGTTTATGATATCTTGTAAGGCTTTCTCCCGGTCTTGTAAGTTCAGTCTGTGCTTTATAGAGTATTGCACCGAAAGGATAATCGGTGTATTCCTCAAATATATCAATTCCCGTATCGGCAATACCGCTTATATGTATTCCGAAACTTGTATGTGGAGTTTTGATTTTTCCGTACAGTTTTTTATTCAAAAAGCTGTCGTTAGTTATTTGACAAACCGCACCTTTGTCTGTTGAAATATTCAATTCTGATATTTTCTGTCTTTGGGTATCCTGTGGTATACATAAGGCAGAAAAACTGTGGTTGCTAATTTCTTCACTATATGTGGCGGTGAGGTCATAATTGAATTTCAGCCGTTTGATAATATCCCCGCCTCTCATTCAAGAATAAGATTTCTTACTAAATTTTTTATGCTTTCATAATTCAGCTCATTTTCCGAAAGCATATTGTCAAGAGTATACAGTATACTTTCGTCATATCTGAGTTTGGATTTCTGTAAAAAATTCTTCATCCTTTTGTATTCCTTTTTGATATAATAGTCGGGAATAGTAAGGCATAAATAGAGATCCAGTCTTTCGATACCCTTGCCGAGTTTTATTATGTTTCTGATTTGTTCATCATCTATGATATCATTGACACATCCCCAGAATGCGAGAATATGGTCAATAACAAGCATTATATCGGCAATAGGAGAATTACTTTTTTCAGCATTTTTTATATCGTCTATTGCAAGTTGGATATATGCCATGGTTTCCGTTCCAATATAATCCCTCATAACGATAGCATTATCATATGCTCTGTTAAGATTACTGATTATGGAGTTCGGATCAGTCTCGTCAAAGGGATATTTTTTCTTAAACCTTTCACTTGAACCGTAAACGTCGGATATTCCGATTTTTTCGCAAAGAACGGCATAATAATTCGGATCAGAATCTATCATCATATCCGCCGTTTTGAGATAATATTTTAGTGTTGTATGCACCCTTTCTGTATATCTGCCGAGCCAGAAAAGGTGATTGCTTTTGTCTACCGTGATAATACCCATGTGTCTTTAAAACCTCCGCCCTGTGATGAATTTACTATAAATGAATCGGGATTTCTTGAAAAGCGAGTAAGTCCGCTTGCCCAGACCTTTGTTGTTTTTCCCGTGAGAACAAATGCACGCAGATCGGCCTTTCTTGGCACCCTTACGTTATTCTCATCAAGAATATCAAGGTCATAGAAATCAATAATTTCCTGTGCTATAAATCTTCTCGGCTGACTTTTCAGCATTTCTATAAAGTCTGACTTTTTATCTGAAGTGAGTGATCTTCCAAAGACAACGCCATAGCCTCCTGCCTCGGCAACATCTTTTATTACAAGATTATCGAAGTTTGACAATACATACTTCATATCCTCTTCATAATAGGGTAGATAAGTTGGAGCATTCATAAGAATAGCGTCCTCGCCGAGGTAATACTTAATCATTTTAGGAACAAAATAGTAGATACCCTTGTCATCAGCAACACCGTTTCCGGGGGCATTGATAATAGCGGTATTTCCCTTTTTGTATGCCTCGAAAATGTGCGGTATTCCTATAACCGATTCTTCGTAGAAAGTCATCGGATCAAGGTATTCATCGGATATTCTTCGGTAAACTGCACCGACACGCTGTTTCTTTCCGTTATAGTCAATATAGTACAGATTATCGTTTTCACATACCATATCTTTCCCTGTTGTAAGTACAGCACCTGTTTTTTCCGCAAGGTAGGAATGTTCAAAAAATGCGGCATTATATCTTCCGGGTGAAAGAATTACATTGATACCGCCTGTATTTACATTATCCATAACCTCTTTGAGAAGTTCTGCATAATTGCGGTTGTCTGCAACACTGTTATCTGTGAAAACATCAGGGGCACTTCTTCTCTGAAGTTCCCTTGCAATCATAGGATATGACGCACCCGAGGGTACTCTCAAATTATCTTCAAGAATATACCAGTTGTCGTTTTTTGATTGAACAAGGTCAATACCCGAAATATGGCTGTATATATTTTTCGGGGGACTTACACCATCGCATGGTGCAAGAAATCCCTTTGCGGAAAATATAAATTCTTCGGGGATAATTCCGTCCCGTACTATTTGTTTTTTTCCGTAAATATCCGATAAGAAGCAATTAAGTGCGTTAACACGCTGCCTCAGTCCCCTTTCGAGATATGAAAACTCATCTTTTTTTATTATTCTCGGAATCGGATCAAAAGGAAACAATTGTTCCTTAAACTCTCCGTTTTTATAAATACCGAATTTTACACCATATCGTGCAAGAAGCCTGTTTATGGTTTCCGAGTTTTTGATAAGGTCATCCATACATTTTCCCCTCCTGATAAAAATAAGGTGTCTTTTCACCTGAGCGAAAAAACACCTTTGTTTATAAGTATATATTAGCACAATATAGATTTTATGTCAACCGGATTTGCATGATTACATTGATAATATTTCATTTTTTATACAATTTATAAATATTTCAAGGCGATTTATAAATAATTTTGAAAGTTTTAACATATATAATTTCAAATATTTATATTTTTTTCCGGGTAAATATCAAATTCATAACGGCTCCCGCAAAACACATTCATATCAATGAATTTCTCGTCACCGTCATAGCCATTTAGTCTGCTTTTGTCACTGTACTGCCAGAATGTCCAGTTTCTGCCGTCAGATAATTCCGGCTCACCGAATACATCTCTTATCCATATGTCGCAGTCCTGATATTTTCCGGAAATATACATATCATAGGCTTTTTTGGTTGAGTATATTATCGGTTTTATGCCGTAATGTTCTTCAATTTTCGATATCAGAATATCAAGCTCACGATTTATGACTTCACGTTTTGGAGGATTTTTGTCATTACCGCCGTAAAATTCAACATCTATGGCAGGAGGGAGCATATTATCAAATTTTTCAACGGTTCGTATGTAATTTTCAGCCTGTGTTTCTCCGGGTGAATCAAAGCTGAAAAACATATAGAAACCTACACGTATGTCTGAATTAACAGCACCGGCATAATTATCGTAAAATTCGGGATCTACAGAGCCGCTGCCCTCAGTAGCCTTGATATAGGCGAAGTCAATATTTTCAGACAGAATATTCCAATCTATATTTCCCTGATATGACGATACATCAACCCCACGAATCATATAGCTGTTCGGCTCATTAGGGATAAGCAGACCGTTTATGTATAATGCAAGCCCCGTACCGCCGCATAAAATCAATGTTACCAGGGTTATTAAAATCATTCTTTCTATCATAATAAATATATTACTTTTGATTTTGGGCATAGTTATCACCTTCCTTTTTTAATGAATCGTCTATTGTAAAATTAATATAAAAATAGTATAATAGCTATAGTATAACACTTTTATTACAAATCGACAATAAATTTTGAATTTTATCGGTTCGTTTAAAAAATTTTTACCGTAAATGTGTAATTACAGCGGTATGGTTAGGGTGATTACTTTGAATAATATAATTAACGCAATATATAATCTTGTTACAAATCCTATATTAGATCTCAAGACCATATATGGTGGAAAGAACAGAGCAAATTCGTCCGGGGATGCCTTGGAGGTTTATATCAAAGATTTGTTTGCTAATACAGTAAATTCAGATGAAGAGGGCAGACTTGAGGGTTGGTCTGAAACATTTTCATACACAGGTAATAACAGTAATCCGCCCGATGCAATGCTTTTTGGCGGTGATGCTATTGAAATAAAAAAGATTGAAACCGATAATGCTGCATTGGTACTTAATTCCTCATATCCGAAGCAAAGATTATTTTCCTCATCAGGTATGATATCAGAGGCTTGCAGGAATGCCGAGAAATGGTCAGTCAAGGATATGCTGTATTGTGTAGGAACTGTAAAAAATATGCATCTTAGGCATTTGGCTATGGTCTATGGTATGGATTATTGTGCGTCTGAACCAACTTATGCTCGTATAAAATATAGAATAAAGAGCGGTATTGAAGAAATACCAAATATTGAGCTTTCCGAAACAAATGAGCTTGGTCGTCTTAATAAAATTGACCCACTCGGTATTACATATCTGCGTATTCGTGGTATGTGGGGAATAGAAAATCCGTTCCATGTGTTTGACTATCTTTATAGGAGAAATGGCAAAATATTCAATTTTATGTGCATAATAGATGAAGAAAAATATTATTCTTTCCAAAATTATAGAATTATTGAGGAACTTTGCGGAAAAATAACAGGATTTGATATACGCAATGTAAAGGTTAAGAATCCCGATAATCCTGTGCAATTACGACGGGCAAAGCTTATTACGTTTGAAAGGTAAAATTATGATTAAATTAATTAGTCTTTTTTCCGGAGCCGGAGGTTTGGATCTGGGATTTGAAAAAGCAGGCTTTGATATAGTAATCGCAAATGAATATGACAAAAGCATATGGGATACATATGAAAAAAATCATACTGCAAGATTGATAAAGGGTGATATACGAGATATAAATGAGTCTGATTTTCCGGATGATATTGACGGAATAATAGGTGGACCGCCATGTCAGAGCTGGAGTGAGGCCGGAGCACAGAGGGGAATATGTGATTCCCGAGGTAAGCTTTTTTTTGAATATATAAGAATATTACGAGAAAAACAGCCCAAATTTTTTCTTGCAGAAAATGTATCGGGTATGCTCGCAAATAAACATTCCGATGCTGTCAAGAATATAATATCGCAATTTGAAGATTGTGGATATAATATAACTCTTAATCTTGTCAATGCGGCTGATTATGGTGTTCCTCAGGACAGAAAAAGGGTATTCTACATTGGTTTCAGAAGAGATCTGGGGGCTGATTTTGAGTTTCCTGTGCCTACAACACCCGAGCAATATCAAAAAATAACATTAAGACAAGCAATTGATGATTTGGAGTTTACGGCGGTTCCCGCAAAGCCGGGAAATAAAACAAACGGGAAGTTGCAGGTACCTAATAATGAGTATTATATCGGTGCTTATTCCACTATTTTTATGAGCAGAAACAGAGTTCGTTCATGGGATGAACAAGGGTTCACGGTTCAAGCAAGCGGAAGGCAGTGTCAGCTGCACCCACGTGCACCCAAAATGTTGTTTGTAGAAAAGAACAAAAGAATTTTTGTACCGGGAAAGGAAAGTTTGTACAGAAGGCTTACTGTAAGGGAATGTGCGAGGTTGCAGGGCTTTCCTGATGATTTTGAATTTATCTATAATTATGTTGATGATGGGTATAAAATGGTGGGGAATGCTGTTCCGGTGCATTTGGCTTATTTGATTGCAAAGCAGATACGTAAAACTTTGAATAATTTATAAAAAGGATTAAAAAGTATGGAAAAAGGAAAATT
>CANQAJ010000080.1 GCA_947589365.1 uncultured Clostridia bacterium
TATTTGATTGCAAAGCAGATACGTAAAACTTTGAATAATTTATAAAAAGGATTAAAAAGTATGGAAAAAGGAAAATTCATAGTATTTGAAGGATTAGACGGTTCCGGTAAGGGAACACAGATTAATCTTCTTGTCGAGGAAATGAAGAAACGAGGCAGGAGGGTATATCAGACTGCCGAGCCTACCGAATCCTCAACAGGGGGAATGATAAGAGATGCACTTGCAGGTTTTGTAAAGCGTGATGAATATGAGTTGTCAGCACTGTTTCTTGCGGATAGGATATTCCATAATGTAAATCCTAAAAATGGTATAGCACAGTTTCTTGAGCGTGGGATAGATGTCGTATGCGACAGATATTACTACTCGTCATTCGCTTATCAGGGCATAGATGCAGACCTTGATTGGGTCATGGGGCTTAATTTGGGATGTAAAGAGATAATCCGACCGGATTTGTGTATTTTTCTTGATGTGGATATAGATTCCTGTGATGAGAGGATAGAGAAAAACCGTTTCAGCAGAGAAATATATGAAAATAAGGAAACACAGAGGATGGTGCGGAACAGATTTTTTGAGGTATTCAAAAAGCTCAAAGACAGTGAAAATATAAAAATTGTAAATGCCGCACGGGAAATTCAGGAAGTCTTTTCCGATATCGTAAAAATTTACGAGACTATATAATAGAATTGTATTCCAAAAATAAAAACAGCAAGTTACAAAAGCTTGCTGTTTTTATATTAATACAGATCCGAAATTACTGAATTGAACTGTCAAGATAGTGTTCAAGCTCTTCCTCGTCTTTTTTCTGTTTATCCTTAAAGATAAGGAATGCGGTAACGGCAGCGGTAATGGCAGCAACTCCGCCAATAACAGAAACAAGGACTGTAAGTAATGATTTATTCATAATTTTCTACCTCCCGATAAATTTCAATAGAACAATTATATATCATATTGATTAAAAAGTCAATAATCTTTGTTATAATTTGTATGGAAAGACCTCAAAAAGTCAACTGAAATTGTGCAAAAACAATCTTTCCGTATTTTTTCTTGTATGCTCAATAATTTCTTCCTCTGCAACACCCATATATTTTGCAAGCTCACTTACAACATATTTTATATTCTGTGGTACATTGGTACGGTCAAGCCCGCGGACATTTTTAGGAGTAAGATACGGTGCGTCGGTTTCGATAAGCAGTCTGTCAAGGGGAATAAGTGCAACGGCCTCTCTCAGCCTTGCTGCCCTCCTGTCATCACATATCCAACCTGTAATGCCGATATTGAAGCCCATCTCAAGATAATGCACAAGCTCCGTCCTGTTGCCCGTGAAGCAATGTACAACTGATTTTGAGCATATACCCCTATGATTCTCGAATTGTTCCGAAAATTCCCTAAATGCGGCTCGTTCATGCAAAAACATCGGTTTATTAAGTCTTTCGGCAATCTCTATCTGTTTTTCAAGGCAGATGAGTTGATTTTCCTTTGTGGAGAACATTCTGTCAAAATCAAGACCGCATTCTCCGACTGCAACAATTTTGGCGTTGTTTTTTATAATTCTTTCTATTCTGCGGAAATCCTCGTTTTTTGCGGAATCCGCATTATGCGGATGAATCCCTGCCGTTCCGTATACATTATGACTTTCCGTGAATTTATCTATGTGTACATTTTCTTTGGTATTTGTGCCGGTGATTATACAAACAATACCTTCTTTTTCCGCATCACTAATTATCTGTTCGGGGAATTTATACTGTCTGCAAAATAAATTCAGACCTATATCGTAATATTTAACTTCGTTCATTAAACTGCACCTTCTCATTCACATTGTGTTATAACAAATCAAAACACAAAACAAAAAAGCTGAACAAAGTCCAGCTCTTGTATCGACAAAACCGTATTGTCATTATGTTTCAAGAATCAAGCCTGAACGCTTGCATTAAGCTTGCGGGCCAATGCAGATTTCTTTCTTGAAGCGGTATTTTTCTTGAGAATACCCTTAGCGGCAGCCTTGTCTATCTTCTTGATAGCCAGACGTACAGCCTCGTTTTTGTCAGCGGCACCGGTCTCGATAGCACTGTTTGCCTTTTTGATATCTGTTCTCATTGCACTTTTGAAGTTTTTGTTGACAACTGTTTTTGCAGCAGCAACACGTACACGCTTTTTCGCTGATTTGATATTCGGCATCCTTACACCTCCTTAGGCTTATTATGCGTACAGTTTATGATATCATTTATTTAAAAAAAATGCAATAGTTTTTTCAAATTTTTTTATAATTAGTAAAATACTATTAAATTTATCAAAGTTTAAATTATTTTTGTGTTTCTTTTATGTAGATTTTTCCATTAAAATATGATAAAATATATAAGTTACAGCAGTTTGTAATTATTATTCCTGACAAAAATAAAAATCGTTTTCAGGATGAATTAAGCAACGGCAGCACAACCGGAAATTCATATGCTTCCGTGAGTAAATTTAAGGAGGTTTTATAATGACAACAAACAGGGTCATCCAAAGGGCTAAGGAGAATCTGTGTCTTCAGACGTTTCTTTGGGGACTGGGACTTTCATTTCTGATTTTCATTCCGTGGATAATTTATAATGGAGGGTATTTCTTTTTTTACGGTGATTTTAACGTGCAGCAAATACCTTTCTATCAGATGATACATGACAGTATTCAGAGCGGAAATATCGGATGGAGCTATACTACAGATCTCGGGGCAAATATAATCGGTTCCTACAGCTTCTATATGATAGGCAGCCCGTTCTTTTGGCTGACATTGTTATTCCCGAGTCAGGCAGTGCCGTATCTTATGGCACCATTGCTCATGCTGAAATTTGCCTTTGCCTCACTTGCTGCATATCTTTTTCTCAGAAGATATGTGCGTGAACAAAGATACGCTATGTTTGGTGCTTTGATATATGCTTTTTCGGGCTTCGGAATATATAACATTTTCTTTAATCATTTCCACGAGGCCATGATTACCTTTCCGCTTATGCTTGCGGCGATTGACTCATTCATATATGATAAGAGAAAGGGTCTGCTGCTGCTTTCTGTATTTGCCGCAGCTCTTGTAAATTATTATTTCTTTGCAGGACAGGTTATATTCATTCTTATATACTGGTGCTTCCGTATGCTTACGAAAAGCTATAAGATGAAGATAAGCGATTTCATGCGTTTTGCAACAGAGGTTATAATAGGCTTTCTCCTTGCCGGTATAATACTTGTGCCGTCGATTGATGCGGTTCTTCAGAACTCCCGACTTGACAATTTCCCTCATGGATGGGGAGCGTTGGTTTATTCGAGTGAGCAAAGATATCTTCATATCATACTCTCGTTTTTCTTTCCGCCCGATATGCCTGCATATGCCAATTTTACGCCTGATTCAAATGCAAAATGGGGCAGTGTTGCAGGTTGGCTGCCACTGTTCAGCATGGTCGGTGTGTTTGCTTTCTATAAGCTTGAAACTCATAAATGGCTGCGTAAGCTTATCCCGACTTTGTTTGTCATGGCTCTTGTACCCATACTCAACTGCTCGTTCCAGTTATTCAATGCGGCATATTATGCGAGATGGTTCTATATGTTTACGCTGATGCTTTCAATGGCCACTGTTGTATCGCTTGACCGTGACGAAACGAATTTCAGACCTGCACTTATACGTACTTTTGTAATTACCGCAGCAATCACTGTACTTATAGGATTTATGCCTGTAAATTCTCCCACGGATAAAAATGCGGAGCAGACATTCGGTCTTGAAAAATATCCGGAGCGTTTTTGGGGATGGGTTGCAATTGCGTTTATCGGTCTTACGGCATTGGTTGTATTGCTGGTATTCCGTAATAACAAAAAAATATTCAAACGGGCAACTTCCATAGCACTTTCGGTTCTGATAGTAATGTACGGCAATCTTCTTGTAGGCACAGGAGTTGTAAATGCGAGCTATAAGCAGGATTTTATAGCGGGATATGCTATAGGGAACAAAGGCGTTTTTGATGATAAACTGAAGGATATACACAATGTTCGTTCGGATTTTTATGAGCCTATGGATAATATGGGTATGTATTGGCAGGTACCGACAATTCAGGCATTCCACAGCATAGTTCCGGGGTCGGTCATGGATTTTTATAAATCCATAGGTGTGGAGAGGAGTGTAGGTTCAAGACCTGACAAGGAAGTATACGGAATAAGGAGTCTGCTGTCCGTGAAATACCTTTTTGATTATCAGGGTGACAACAAAAACTTCAGAAACAGCCTGCAAACGACAGAAATGCCCGGATGGGAATATATTATATCAAAAAATAAGTATGACGTATATGAGAATAAATATTATATACCCTACGGTTTTACTTATGATGAATATATTACACAGGATGAATATGAAATGGTTGGTGAGGAAAAGAGGCATCTGCTTCTGTTAAAGGCAATGGTTCTGACGGATGAGCAGGAAGCAAAGTATAAGGATATACTTGAACACCACCAAAATCTTATCACTTATGAATATAATGAAGAGGATTATTTTGAAGACTGTGAGGAACGCCGCAGGAATGTCTGCACGGATGTTGAATTTAGCAATAACCGTATGAGTGCAAAATTCAAGGCAGGAAGCACAGACGAACTGGTATTTTTCAGTATACCGTATGAAAGCGGCTGGAGTGCAACGGTAAACGGGGAAGCCGCGGATATAGAGAAGGTCAATATAGGTTTTATGGCTGTTCGTGTTCCTGCTAATCAGACCTCAGATATAGTATTCACCTATACGACACCGGGTTTGTATACAGGTCTTGCCGTCACAGGAGGGGGAATTGTGCTGCTTGTTGCATACCTCGTATTTTGGAAAGTTCCGAAAAGACGCAGAGAGGTATACATGAACTATATTGAAGATGATTTTGAGGAGTCGGGGGACAGCTATGAGGATGTAATACTCTCTGAATACAGGGAGGAAACCGAAAACAATAATCGGACAAGCATAATGTCAGACAAGAATAGTAACCGTGAGAGCAAAACGGATGTAAATCAATAAAAAAGCCAACAGCGGCGTGCCGCCGCTGTCAATCCGTAATTAGTTTACTCAGGTAAATCTGTCTATAGCTCGACCGTAAGTTTACCCAATGAACAAGCGATAAGTTTGTCATTTGTAGTTGCGGAGCGGCTCGCAAGAGTCGCTCTCGACACTCTCTGCCGCCCACCGACAGGCAAACTAATTATCGCGGAAACAGACTGCCCGCCACAAAAGACAAAGCGAACGCAGTGAGCGGCGGCGTGCCGCCGCTGTCAATCCGTAATTAGTTTACTTAGGTAAATCAGTCTATGGCTCGACCATAAGTTTACTTAATGAACAAGCGATAAGTTTGTCATTTGTAGTTGCGGAGCGGCGTGCCGGCGGCGTGCCGCCGCTGTCAGTTCGTAACTAATTTACTCAGGTAAATCAGTCTATGGCTCGACCGTTGATTTACTCGATGAACAAGTAATGAGTTTGTCATTTGTAGTTGCGGAGCGGCTCGGAGAGCCGCTCACGACACCCGCTGCCGCATTCCGTCAGGCAAACTAATTATCGCGGAAACAGACTGCTCTCCATAATAAACAAAGCGAACGCAGTGAGCGAAAACGCGAATTGCCCGCGGGGGTTCCCCCGCTGAAAGGATGTTGGTTGATGAAAACTTCTGATTTTTATTATGAATTGCCGGAGGAGCTTATCGCTCAGACTCCCGTTGAACCCCGTGATAGCTCACGTATGCTCGTTGTGAATAAACAAACAGGAGAACTCCAACATAAACACTTCTGTGATATAATAGATTACCTTAATGAGGGGGATTGCCTTATACTTAACGATTCACGCGTGCTGCCGGCAAGAATTTACGGAATAAAAGAGGAAACGGGTGCAAATGTGGAATTTCTGCTTTTGCGTCATATAGGAAATAAACGCTGGGAAATACTTGTCAAACCCGGAAAAAAAGCAAAACCCGGAACTCGCTTTGTTTTCGGCAACGGACTTATGTACTGCACCGTTGCTGATGTTACAGATGAGGGTAACCGTATAGTGGATTTTGAATGTGACGGCAACTTTTATGAAACACTCGATAAGCTCGGACAAATGCCGTTGCCGCCCTATATCCATGAAAAACTTAAGGATAAAGAACGATATCAGACTGTATACAGCCGTGAAACGGGTTCTGCTGCCGCACCGACCGCAGGACTTCATTTTACTAATGAACTTCTTGAAAAAATAAGAAAAAAAGGTGTGGGAATAGGTTTTGTGACTCTCCATGTGGGACTTGGAACTTTTCGTCCCGTAAAGGTAGATGATGTCACAAAACACCATATGCATTCCGAACATTATGAGCTGCCGCAGGAAACTGCCGACCTTATAAATGAAACAAAGAAAAACGGAGGGAGAGTAATTTCTGTCGGCACTACAAGCTGCCGTACACTTGAAACAGTTGCAAAAAAAGAAGGAAAAATATGTGCTTCCGAGGGTTGGACGGATATCTTTATCTATCCCGGTTTTGAATTTGAGGTTCTCGATGGACTGATAACAAATTTTCATCTCCCCGAAAGTACGCTTATAATGCTTGTTTCCGCTTTTGCGGGGTATGACAATATCATGAACGCATATAAAACGGCGGTGGAGGAAAGATACAGATTTTTCAGCTTTGGTGACAGTATGGCTATAATCTGAGGAGGTTTATAATGTCCGAAATTAATTTTAAAGCATTAAAAAATAATATAATTTATGTCATAAAGGAAAACCAAATAAAAATAGGTTATACGGCTAATCCGGTTGGACTTAATTATCCGCTCGATTCTCTCAACAGACTTCTCGGTACAAATTATGATGCTGATGAAATGAAGAATGTTATTAAAACTTTTTCTGATTTTGTATCGGATGAACTTGGCAAAATTAAAAGTGAACAGAATGGAGATAAGTTTTATATTACTGTTCCGTCAGAAGGTGTGGCTTATATACATGAAAATATAGAGGACAGCGAGTTTCTGAAAGAATTTATTGATTTGTTCAGAGGACTTGAACCGCCGGGAATAGAAGAAATTTTCCGTGTGTTCAAAAAATACGGTGATACTGCAAGGTGTGTTAAGGTTTCGGATGATGAATTTAATTATGTGGTATATTTTACCGATGGTCAACCCGATGAGTTTATATATTGCATTGATATTGACGATGATCATGTAACATACCATAGATTTACACATGATGACTTTAATGCTCTCGGTTTCGGCGAGTACCTGAAATAAGAAAACACCTCCGTACAGAAAATCAATGTACGGAGGTGTTATTTTGAAACAATTATTTTACCTTAGTGGAAAGCCACATTACATTTCCCCAGCCGATATAATCATACAGCCAGACAGTTGTGTTTTTCTTTTGTTTCGGAAAAGCTGATGAAGTGTATTTGCTTCCCTTGACTGTGCATTTGTAATATTTTGAGCCGATTTTGATTTTAGCTGTATTGCCGGCTGTAATTTTTCCGTTAGCACGGGTGGTCGAAGTCTTTATTGAGGAAAGTGTAGTTGACGACATAGTTTTTATGTTGCACCCGGAGGAGTTTTCTATTACTATGCCTCGCTTTACGGGATTTTTTATTGTATTACTCTTGACACTTGCATTTTTGCTCCCCTTTGTTATCTGTATGCCGTATTTTTTGGGAGTGTTTATTGTATTTTTGTATACCGTGGCTTTGTTGGATGAAGCTACATATATGCCGTCCTGAACGGGCGATGTAACAGTGTTCTGAGATATATATGCATTGGGTGATGAAGTAATATTAATTGCGTGCTGTTTTGCTCCGCTTATTGTATTTTTCTGAACTTTTATACCCTTGCTGTTACTTGTTCTTATTCCGTGATTGGCTGAACCGGAAATTGTGTTACCTGTTATAATTCCGGTTGAAGAATCGATACTTATACCGATTTTTTTGACGTCTTTTATGGTATTTCTCGCATACTTCTTTTCATACATAGTGACAGTACCGCCTATGTTTACATTTGATGAGTTTTTGGAAACTGCAATACCGGATGCATTAGCAGATGAAGTACCGTTGATTTTATTTCCTGAAATTTTTGTATTTTTACTTCCGTTGCAGCTTATGGCATTGCCTTTTGTATTGCTAAGCTTATTTCCGGCAACGGTTGTTCCATTTGTATTATACACCCATATACCGTAGTTTGCGGTTGTACGGATAGTATTATTGAATATAACAGAGTTTTTACAGGTTTTATAAACAGAGGATGTGGAGGAAAGAGAACCCGGAACAAGGGATATTGCACATTCTTTTGTGCTTGTCAGGGTACAACTCTGTACAGTTGTATATGCGGATGCAGAATTATGGACGCAGTCACCGCCGCTTGAAGTGCAGTTAAGTTTATATATGAAAACATCCGAACAGATATTCAGATGAATACCGTAATTATCACATTTATTTACGGTGTTTCCGGTATATGCCTTGCCGCTGTATTTGCATTGTTTTCCAACATTTAATTTATTTGACAAAGAAAGGAATATTCCGCAGCCGGAACGGCTTGTGTGTTTGACGGAGTCTATATCAAGATTGGGATTGGCTTTTGTATTTTTTATAACATTTCCGCTCACATAACCGCCGTTTACATTACTGCAATATATACCATCACCTTTTGCATCAACTGTGCTGTTTCCCAGTATTTTGAGATTATCGGAATAGTAGGTATGGATTCCGTAACCGTTTGTCTTATTGAATTTACATCCCACAATTGTAAAATTATCCGAGAGATTTGCATAAACACCCTGACTGTTTGTATTTTGGAAGCTGCAATTAATAACGGTTGTCTTAGGTGAGTTGTATACAAAAAGGCATCCGTTGCTGTTTCCGCCTCCGGTTACTGTGAGGTTTTCAAATTTACAGGATGAGCAGGTGCTTGCCTTTGCAAGCTGTGAGGTTTTGCCGAGAACCCATTTACCGCCTTTCACGGCTGCATTGTCGATCCGGTACATATTCAAAATAAGGTCGGTTTTTCCGTTTATAACGGCACCTGATGCATCAATTGTCTCATCCGGATACATTCTCAGGGAACTTGTGATATTGAATGTACCTACAAGTTTGACCGTTCCTCCCGTACCCTTGAGTTGAGAAAGAGCGTTTTGAATGTCGGCTGCATTGCCGCCGTTTTTTGAATTTATCGTAATGCTCTGTTTTGCACTTGATGATACTGCTGACGCAGTTATGGATGAGATCTCCGGAACAACAGACGGTACAGCGGCAAAACAACCGGAAGCAATAACTGCCGCACTGAGAAGTGCAGCGACTTTTTTTATTTTCATAAGCGTTCCTCCGTTGATATAAGATATTCATATACAAATTATATCATATGGTTCCCCTGTTTACAATAATATTAGTTATAGAAAAGCTCACAAATTTCAGCAAGCTTTTTTGTATATTTCAGGAGAAAAATTATACCGATTTCTTTTTCCGAAACATAGCTTGGAAAAACATATAATGAAATTCCGATAATATAATTATTCGCCATACAGAGTATTTTTTTGAAAATAATCCGTTTTTTGAATAATTTGTAATCCCGTATTGCAAATCAAAAGAGAAAAAGAGTAATTTTCGGCTTGACAACAACTTTATTATGAAGTAGAATATATATTGAGCGGAAATTTATGTATTTCCGGATAAAAAATAGGAGGCTGCACTATATGTCAACAAAAGCTTATTATCCTATAAACGAAATAGGAAAAGGAAAAGTCGGTTTTTCAAAAACACGTTCAATCATTGAAGGGGCTTTCTACGGCAATAATGTTGTGGAAGTTACCTCACTTGAAGAGGCTTATAACCTCGCTAAAAATTCTCCCGGTACAGTAGTTACCGATATGCCCGTTTATAACGGTCCCGAGGTAGGACTCCCCGAGGATGCAAAGGTTCTTCTCTTTAATGACGGTGCGGTAACAGGAAGATATGCTGCCGCAAGACGCATAAAGGGCGAGCCGGGCGTTGATGATACAAAGCTCGATAAGGTAGTTATGGATGCAGTGTATAAGACACGTTTCAGAAAGCTTTATCATGCAACGGCTTATATCGGACTTGACCCCGAATTTATGGTAAAGGCTCACCTGCTTATTCCGGAGGGTGAGGAAAATATCATGTATAACTGGCTGCTCAACTTCCAGTATATAAATGATAAATACAGTGAGATGTATAAGAACTCACAGCCGGTAGGCAATGGAAACGAGCCTGATATCTATATTTTCTCGGATCCGCAGTGGGTTCCCACACCGTCACCTGACGTTGATTACAGTTGCTTAAGTGATGATCTTACTTGTTGTTATTTTGATACAGATAATAACTGTGCCGCTATTCTCGGTATGAAATATTTCGGCGAGCATAAGAAAGGTACGCTTACGATTGCATGGGCCATAGCTAACCGTAACGGTTATGCTTCCTGCCACGGCGGTCAGAAGGAGTATACACTTGCAGACGGAAGTAAGTATGTTGCATCTGTATTCGGTCTTTCAGGCTCCGGTAAATCAACTCTTACACACGCTAAGCATGATAATAAATACCCGAATATCACAGTTCTTCATGACGATGCATTTATTATAAATACCGATACCTGTGCATCTGTTGCTCTTGAGCCGTCATATTTCGATAAGACTGCCGATTATCCTACAGGTTGTCCCGATAATAAATATCTTCTCAGCGTTCAGAACTGCTCTGCAACAAGAGATTCCGAGGGTAAAATTCAGCTTGTAACTGAGGATATCAGGAACGGTAACGGTCGTGCGATCAAGTCAAAGCTTTGGTCACCGAACAGGGTTGACAAGATTGATTCACCTGTTAATTCTATAATCTGGATCATGAAAGATCCTACAATTCCTCCCTGCGTAAAGCTCAAGGGTGCGGCTCTTGCTTCCGTTATGGGTGCTACTCTTGCAACAAAGACATCAACAGCAGAGCGTGTTGCAGCAGGTACAGATATGAATGCACTTCGTATTGTTCCTTATGCTAATCCGTTCAGAACATATCCGCTTGTACACGATTATGAGAAATTCAAGAAACTGGTTGCTGAAAAGGACGTTGCTTGCTATATCGTAAATACAGGCGATTTTATGGGCAAGAAAGTTCAGAAAGAGGATACGCTCGGTGTTCTTGAAGCAAT
>CANQAJ010000081.1 GCA_947589365.1 uncultured Clostridia bacterium
GGTCGCCCTGCGAGAGGGCGACCCCTGTTTGTGCCTTTATGGTCTATCCTCGGCGATACTTCGCCGACATGTGAACTTCCGCTATAAAAATAATAATTTAATAAACAATTTATTATATTTTACTTATTTTGTTTACTTTTTGTCCATTAGCTTCATTCCTTGCTCTGAGCTTCTTCTGATATGCATTTATACTCCGCAGTTCGTCCGGCTTTAGCTCTCTCCATTTTCCGGGCTGAAGCATACCAAGCTTTACAGGTCCTATAGCGGTACGTTTCAGTCTTGCAACCTCAAGTCCGACCGCCTCACACATCTTCCTTATCTGACGGTTCCTTCCCTCTTCAAGAACAATCTCAAGAACTGTTCTCTCCTGCTCGCTTGAAATCACCCTGATCGAAGCCGGCATAGATTTTCTTCCGTCTATAATAACTCCTGTCGTAAGCTTTGTAAGCTGATCATCAGTTATTCTCGGATGTACTGTGACACGATAGGTCTTTGCAAAATGTGTTGACGGATGACTTATCATATTCGCAAAATTTCCGTCATTGGTCATAAACAGCATACCCTCGGATTCTCTGTCAAGTCTGCCTACGGGAAAAAGCCTTGCCGGTATTTCATCAACCAATTCCGCAACACATTTTCTTCCGCCTTCGTCATTCATTGTCGTTATAAATCCTCTCGGCTTGTGAAGAAGAATATAATACTTTTTGGTATTTTTCCTTATTGTAATTTCCCTGCCCGCAACAATGAGCTTATCCTTGTACGGATCCGCCTTTTCTCCGAGCTTTGCCTTTCTCCCGTTTACGGTAACGGCACCCGAAGAAATAAGCTCCTCCGCTTTTCTTCTTGATGCTATTCCCGCATCTGCAATAATTTTCTGTATTCTTACCTTATTTTCTCCGTTTTCCATATTTTATCCCTTTCTATTTCACAATAAGTCTTGCTTTTGCTATTACCCTTTTATCGACTCTGTATTCTATCCGCCCCACAGCCTCACCGTGATTTACGGGTGCATATACAAATCGTGGAGCATATATTTTTTCCTCAACCTTGCCGACTTCCTCATTTTTTAGTGTAGTTTCAAGCTCTCTGTCAGGTATCAGGCATACCTCGTCATCATTATTCTCACTACCCACAATCGGAAGCTTAATTTCCTTGTTTTCATCCGTAAGCTTTACTCTCTGCACAAGACTGAATCCGTAATCATACAAGGCACAATGATCGTTCCAGTCGTTTCTGTCGCCCAGTGTAACAACAATTAGCCTCACCCCGTCACGCTCGGCACAGGATGTAAGAGTTCTGCCTGCCTTCATAGTATAGCCTGTCTTTATTCCTATACAGCCCTCACAAAGTGAAAGTAATCTGTTATGATTACCGAGAGTCTGCCTTTTCCCCTCAGGATATTCATACTCTACATCAACAGTCTTTTGAGAAACAATTTCCCTGAAAGTTTCATTCTCCATTGCATATGAGCAAAGCACTGCCATATCATATGCGGTAGAATAATGTTCCTCACTGTCAAGTCCCGACGGCGTTACAAAATGCGTATTTTTCATACCAAGCTGCAGTGCTTTTTCATTCATCATGTCGGCAAACTTTTCACTGTTGCCGCCGACCGCTATAGCCGCCGCATTTGCCGCATCATTTCCCGAAACCGCCATCATGCCCTTGACTATCTCACTCAGTTTGAGTATTTCTCCCGCTTTCAGATACATACTTGATCCTTCGGCATACATATCCGCAGTTATCTTTACATCCTTATCGTTTGAGGCACAGTATTCAAGTGCAAGCAGAGCAGTCATTATCTTTGTAATACTGGCTATCGCCCTTTTGTCATTTATATTATGCCCGTACAGCACCTCTCCGCTGTCGGCACAATAGATTATCGCCGCACCCGCACTATCGGAAATACCCTCGCCCTTTACGTCAACAGCATTCTTTACCCGAACGGCAGATACCGCTCCGACTGTATTTGTGTTGACATTCTCCGAGGTTTTCTCTTCACATCCGCACAATGAAAAAATAACTGCAAATACCACAGCAGCCGACATTATCCTTTTAATAAACAACTCCCCACCCCTTTGCAGCATTTATAAATTATATGCAGGGGCAGGGATAAAATGAACATTCAATATAAACAGAACCAGACATTACAGCGTAGGGTCACTCAGACCCTCATCGGATTTTGTTTCTTTTTTGTCCTTGGTCTTATCTTTTTTTATAAGATCCACTATTTTGTCAAATAACTCGGGCACCAGTGCAATAGCTTTCTGATTGGTATCGGATGCTATATTCAGAAGCTTAACGTCACCGTGTGAAATTGCTATAAAAGCAACGGGATTAATTGTAACTCCCGCTCCGCCGCCGCCTCCGAAAAGATTTGAGCTTGTCTGATGCTTATTTGCAAACTCCGAACCGCCGGAAGCAAAACCGTATATAATTTTTGAAACAGGTATAATTGTCGTACCGTCAGGTGTAACGATAGGATCGCCTATGACCGTATTTACATCAACCATACTTTTTATTTTTTCAAGAGTAGTATCCATAAGTCCGTTAATCGGATGATCACTCATATTAAACACCGCCTTTTATGTATAATTATAAACCAATTACTTTATTTTTGCAATAGCAGATATAAATTTCACAAAAGCCGATATTCCCGTACCGAACAGGAACCAAGGCTTTATAGAAGCCGAAACAATAATTTCTGCTGCCGGCTCCTCTGCAAGAAATCCGGCGACTATCTCCTCGTTATGCTTTCTTATTTTCAGATTATTTTCCAGTATTGATACAACGGGATATATGACAGAACAGGCATAACCGTATTTGATAGCTGTATCCGCACTGTCCTCACCCACAACAAGCAGTTTTACATCAAGCATTTTTATAACAAGATGCTTTGCAAGCTTTTTCGGTATATCCTTAAGTATATCCAACAAATTTTTGACAATATTTAAAATTCCATCGAAGCCATGCTTATCCTTAAATTCAAGGATGGGATTCTTCTTTTTCTCCTGCTTATTCCCGCCTTCTGCGGGACTATCTTGCTTTTTCTGCGGTTTATCCGATGATTTATCGGGAGATTTTTTTTCATCCTTTTCGGGATTCTCCCTGTTTTCGGTTTTACCGTTTTTTTTGCCGTTATCCGTATTTTCTTTTTTATCTTCTTTTTTATGTAAAACATCAAGATTGATAAAAAGATATCCTGCTTTTATCCGGACTTCTCCGTCATATACTATCTTCAATCTTATAGGGCATATCATCAATAATATTATAAAGGCTATTATACCGAGAATTATGTATAAAACTGTCATACATCACCACCATCACGATCCTTTTCCTCCTCATTATCGGGTAACGGAGGAAGTTCGTCAAGAGATGAAATATTAAAGCATCTCAGAAAATGCTCGGTCGTACCGTAAACCAGTGGTCTGCCCGGAAGCTCAAGACGACCTTTTTCCTCAATAAGCTCCCTTGACAAAAGGTTTGCAACAACGCCTGAGCAATCTACACCTCTCACCTGCTCAATAAATGCCTTAGTTACCGGCTGATTATATGCTATAACTGCAAGAACTTCGGAGGCTGCCTGAGAAAGCGGTGTGTTTCTTCGAAGATCCAACACGGAGCGTATCGCATCCGCATACTCCTCAACACTGCACATCTGGAAGCATTTACCGAGTCTGACTATCCTTATACCGCTATGCCTTTCCGCATATTCTGCGGAAAGCTCCTCACACAGCTCTATAACTCTCTCCTCGGGTATCTCAAGTGCCTTTGCTATCCCCTCTGTTTCAACGGGTGTTCCACAGGCAAAAATAACAGCCTCCACAGCACCTTTAAGCTTCTCCTCCTGCATTTCCATCACCCTCTCTGCGTTTTTTTCCTCCGCCTATAAGAATGAGCGTCTGACTGTCGCCATCTCCTTCTACTCTTACTCTTTTTCCTTTGATAAGCTCCAATACGGCAAGAAAAGTTGCAACAAGCTCACTTTTGTCTGCCGCATCACTGAATATACTGCTATAGCCTACCTTTTTTCCGTTCCACAGCCGCTTCATTACTCCTATTATTTTTGAACTGACAGAAACTATCTTTCTTTTTACTATACCCGAAAAAGCGTCCTCCGACGGCGGCAGCTTTGCCTTTCCTCTGCCGACAGCAGCAAGGTATGCCCCGACAAGATACGTCGCTTCATGACTTCTTCGGTATTTCATATCCGCCTTGATTTTCTCCTGCTCACGGCAATAGCTGTCAAAGCTGATTTTTTCGGAAAGTATTTTCGCAACCTGTTTACATTTTTTATATTCTATAAGCTGTCCCGAAAGCTCACGCTTCATAACCTCGGCTTCCTCATATTTGGGGAGAAGCATTGCTGATTTTATCTGTACAAGTCTTGACGCCATATCGAGAAATTCTCCGGCTATTTCAAGATCCTGCTCCTGCATAAGCTGTATATGCTCCATATACTGGTCAAGAAGCTCTGAAATCAGGATATCATATATATTGAGTTTATTTTTTTCGATAAGGTGCAGCAGAAGATCAAGCGGACCCTCGAACGCACTTACCTTGTATGATAATACCTCCAAAATTCAGCACCCCTGTCAGCCTGCAAAGAAAGAAAACGGAAGCCATGTAAGCCACGAAATCCAACCATAGAAAAGATTATTCGCTCTGCCGAGTATTCCGTCAAGACCGCCCATTATAATAATTGCAAATAAAACAGCGGAAATTATATGCATTCTTTGCTCTATCCATATTATAGCCTTATCCGGTAAAAATGCCATGAGTATTTTAGAGCCGTCCAGCGGCGGAATGGGAATAAAATTAAATACAGCAAGACCTATATTTACGGTGACAAGAAACTCAAAGAAAATCAGCACATAATACACAAAATCATTATATGGAATAACGTCTTTGATAACCATAAACATAAGTCCGTTTTGTATAAGACCCGCTGCTATTGCCGCAAGAAGATTTGACACCGGTCCCGCAAGTGCAGTAAGAGCCATACCTGCCTTTGGATTTTTGAATCTTCTCGGATTTATCGGAACGGGCTTAGCCCAACCAAAGCCGATAATAAGCATAAGGCAGGCACCGAGATAATCTATGTGTTCCAAAGGATTGAGCGTAAGACGGTGCTGTCTTTTTGCGGTATCATCTCCAAGTTTATATGCAACCAAACCATGAGCACATTCATGCAGCGGAAGTACAAGAAATATTGTAAGCAAAACAGATAAAATATACATTATAACGGAGACAATATTCCCCGATCTTAAAATAGTAAACAGCATATATTCTTCCTCCTCTGTCAACCAAAACGCAGAATCCCGCTTAAATTTATGCAAGATTCTGCGTGTTTCATCAAAATTTATTCTTCCTCTTCGCTTTCGTCAAGCTCATCCTCATTAAAATCAAACTCGAGGATCTCGTTACATTCCTGACATCTCATAACACCGTCATTAAGAGCATCCTCACTCACATAATTAACATTTCCGCAATTAGGACAGGTAACCTCATAAGAAAGCTCCTCGTCATCCGAGTCGCTGTATTCAAGATCATCCCCGTAATCCTCATAGCTAAGCAGATCCTCAACTCCCGAAAGATCCTCGCTTATTCCGTCAACCTGATCGCATACATCGTCATAGCACTGCTCAAGCTCTTTTATCTCATCCGCCATTTCCGAGAGAAGCTCCGCAATAAGCTTAAAAATCTTCGTCTGCTTATCGGTCGGGTCAAGTTCAAGACCGTCAATAAGTCCCTTTATATAAGCTGCCTTTTCACTAAGCTGCATTTTCATTACCTCCGGTATCAACAGGTTTACTGTGCCCTTGACATATACTCGCCTGTTCTTGTATCAATCTGAATCTTATCGCCCTCGTTAATAAAGATCGGTACCTTTATCTCCGCACCTGTCTCAAGAGTAGCCGGTTTTGTAACGTTTGTAGCCGTATCGCCCTTAACACCGGGCTCAGTCTGTGTAACCTCAAGAACAACGAATGTCGGAGGCTCAACTCCGAAAACACTGCCCTTATATGACATGATCTTGCATACCATATTCTCTTTTACAAACTTGAAGTTATCTCCGAGAACGCTTGCATTTATAGGTGTCTGCTCATAAGTTTCGTTATCCATGAAATAATAAAGCTCGCCGTCATTATAGATATATTCCATATCCTTTCTCTCAATAAACGCAGTCGGATACTTATCATTGGGGTTAAAGGTCTTTTCAACCACCGCACCTGTTATTACGTTTTTGATTTTTGTACGGACAAATGCCGCACCCTTTCCGGGCTTAACGTGCTGGAACTCAACTATGGTTACCACCTGTCCGTCCATCTCAAATGTAACGCCGTTTCTGAAATCGCCTGCTGTAATCATTTAAAATCCTCCTAAAATAGTTTTTATACAAAATACAACCCCGATAGGCTCCGGGATAAATCAGCAAATACGCTTTGTTAATTATACTATACATATTGGAAAAATGCAAGTTTTTTAATTATTTTCTTCCTCAAAAAGTCAAAATAAAAGCATACCTGTCATATGCCGTATTTCATGCCTCTGCCTTTGTACCCGCATTATGACTTTTCACTATAAGAACCTTTGATATTCTTCTGCTTTCGACCTCCTGTACTGTAAAGCGTGTTCCGTTGATAACAACAGAGGGATGTTCCCCGTCCTTCGGAATATGCCCCATTCTGTCAAGCATTATTCCCGCAATTGTATCGTTGTCATCCCCCTCAAATGATATTCCCGTAAGCTCGGTTATTTCATCAAGTGAAGTAGCACCGTCAACAGTGAAGCTGTATTCATTGAGCTGCTTTATCTCATCGTCCTCATCATCATATTCATCCTGTATATTTCCCACAATTGATTCGATAAGATCCTCCATTGTAATGATACCGCCGGTTCCTCCGAATTCATCGACAACAATGGCTATCTGGGTTTTATGTGAGGTCATATATTCAAACATTTCACTGCATCTCTTTGACTGTGGGACAAATACGGCAGGCTTTATCATATCCTCTCCTATTTCTCCGCTCGGGGGATTCGTATTGACAAATTTAAGGAGATCCTTTACATATATTATGCCTATTATATCGTCTATATCATCATTATACACAGGTATCCTCGAACGTCCGCTTTCCATGGCGGTTTTTGCAATATCCGTAAGTCTTGCATTGCTCCTGACTGCAACAACATCTTTTCGGTGGGTCATAATTTCTCCTACCGAAGTATCATCAAAATCAAATACATTTTCTATCATATCCTTGGTATTACCCTCAATGGATCCGTTTTCCTCACCTTTATCGACCATAAGAAGAATTTCCTCTTCTGTCTGCTGATTCGATATTTTTTTCGTATTATACCCGAACAATCTGACAATAATATTTGAAAGAAGACATGAAATTCCCGCAACAGGCTGAAATATTACGTAAACCATCAAAAACAAACGGGAAAAACGCAAAACTGCCGACTCCTGCTTTGCCGCTCCGAGCTTTTCCGGAATAAAAATTCCGAAGCCTGAAAAAATTATGCAGGGAATTATGAACAATGCCGCAACAGAAATCCATAAACCTGCTGCCGTATTGCCGATAATTTCCGACAGCCATGCTCCGAGCATCGGCATGAACGTATATTCACATATAAGCAATGCGGCAGCAAGACATACAGCACTGCTCACATGGGCAAATGAGCAATATTTTTCACTGTTTTCAAGTATTCCGAGAGCCCTTGCACAGACTTTTGAATCCTCCTCATCGGCTTTTTTCTTTATTGCACCTGCCGATGCATATGATACCGCACCGCAAAAATAAGAAAGAAAAAAGCTTATTATAAAAAACAGTAAAATAATCGTGACAGCAATTGATATGTTTCCCGAATCGCATGATGCAAACAACAAAATATCCGGATAATTACCGCCGGAATCACCATCCATAAAATTATACACCTCTGACATATTAAAATCCACATATAATAATACGAAAAAAGACTTGTATTGTCAATCGGCAATATAACTCATATTTTACCTCACAAAAAAAATATTGTAGGCATTTTATTATGACAGATTAATCAGAACAGTTGATATATTATTATTTTAACCGGTAATACCGCCAATGATGAAAGGAGAAAGAAAATGTTTGAGAAATCCCTGCTGAAAAGACCTTGTGACAGAAAAACAAGAGAAGCTCTTATCGGAGGACTGCTTATTGATTACGGATTTATTTCCCGTGACACAATCGGCGAGAGCCGTTGTTCAAGACCCATTGATATGCTCTGCATAGGAAACAGAGATAAACAGGTACTCCTTGCGGGGGCATTTCACGGTATGGAATGGCTCACAACCTCACTGCTTCTTCGTTTTTTCAATGATATCTGCTCCGCCGTAAAAAACGGTGAATCCGTCTGCGGCGTCCGTGTCGGGACATTTCTGAATATGAGAGGACTTGCTATGATTCCGTGCATTAATCCCGATGGTGTGGAAATTCAGATAAGCGGTGCGGAAAAAGCGGGAAGTTATGAAAATCTTGTAAAGGAAGTGAGCGGCGGAAATACCTCACACTGGCAATCCAATGCCGCCGGAGTTGACATCAACCATAATTTTTCCGCCAACTGGAGCAGTCTGCACAAAATGGAGATTGACAACGGCATAAACTCCCCCTCACCGACACGCTATGGAGGGGAATATCCGGAAAGCGAACCCGAAAGTCGGGCAATCGCTTCATATTGCCGTGCAGGAAATATAACCCATGCACTTGCTTTCCACAGTCAGGGAGAGGAAATATACTGGAACTTCGGAGATTACAAGGATGAGGAGGCACATAAAATGGCACAGGCTCTTTCAAGTGTAAGCGGTTACAGAATAAGTGAGCCTGAAGGACTTGCCGTGGGAGGCGGCTTCAAGGACTGGTTCGTCGAAAAATTCCATCGCCCCGCATTTACCATAGAAATCGGAAAAGGTCAAAATCCGCTTCCGACAGACGATATAGACAACATTTATGAAAAAACAAAGGAAATGCTCGTACTTTCCCTTGTATTATAATAATACAGTTTATTGTAAGAGTAATAATTTTAAATAAATGATTATTGAAAAAAGCAGATGAATATGTTATTATAGGGGTACAAAATAAGGGAGGTTAAATATAAATGTTTAAACGTATAAATAAGGCTCTTGCTGCGGTAATTTTCGGTTCACTCATACTGTCCGGCGGCTGTGCATATACAGATAATAACGACTCCTCCGGAAGCTCAACCGAGGAATCTGCGGTTTCACAGCAAAGTCAGGAGGATATTTCCGACGGTAATGATATGGCGGATATATCGGAATCGGAGCAGTCAAACGATATACCCGCAGAGGAATCAACGGATGACAGCACCGTAAATGAAGAATCTGATACCTACGTCGAGGAAAGCAGTATGGAAAGCAGTATGGAAAGCGAAGACGAGAGCAATAATGCTGCTGATGATGGGTCCTCGTATGTCGAAACGCCTGAAGAATCTTCGGCAGCACAGGTAAGCTATGAGGGTTATCAGTTTGATGATGAACAGATTGTTGAGGACTACCATACCGCAACCGTATTTACATCAAACGATACATTCAACGAAATTTTTGCTGAAAATGTCCTTGACAAGGAATATGACGCCGAGCAGCAGAATGCCGGAACAAGCAGTGAGATGCGTCAGATTACCGCTTCTTATTCCGCAAAATGGAAAAGCAAGGTTGATGAGGTATTCGCTGAAATTGACGGTATTCTTGAGGATAATCCGGATGAACACGAAAAGCTTATACAGTCACAGGATGAATGGACAGGCGGTCTTGCAGATGTCGAAAGCAGTTTTTATTCGGAAGCCGACGAAGGAGCCGGAACAGAGGGACTTATTGCGGCAGAGGCTGCTGTTATGAATTATTATAAGGGCAGAGCGGCCATACTGCTTGAACAGATTTATGAACTCAACGGTGAGATCGACCTTGCTCAATACGGTTTATAATATCGGGAGAATTATATGAAAAACATAAAGTATATAAGAACAATGCCTTTTGCGGTCATATTGCTCTTAGTTATCGTATCTTTATCGGCTTGTTCATTCAACAGCAGTATCAGTATAGGCAATTATGTTTCAGATGTGAACAGCAATGTTCAGCAGGCTGTAGGGCTTACAAGAGAATTCCGCAAAATAAAGGATGATCTCGACACAAGAAGTCCTGATGATGCTGCGGAATGTACGGATATACTCGATAAGCTTTCCGAATGTTACTCAAATATACTTAAGCTTGAGGCTCCCGAGAGGTATGATGATATAGATAAAGAGCTAAAAGCAAATGCCAAGGATGCTCTGACAGAAATATCCGGGCTGAAAAGTCTTATCGGTACCTCACAGGATACGGGAGATGACTCCTTATATAAACGTGACAGTCAGGATATAATAGAAAGATATGAGGAAATATATTCCGCTGTTGTTGATTTATCGGCTCAGGCTCAGACACGCTTCAGAAATGATTAAAATACAAAAAGGTGTTATCTCACCGAACCTCACGGTTCCGATACGATAACACCTTTTTTGAATTTATCTTATAATTTAGGAAACACTGAATAAAACAAAGTAATCCGAGCCTAAATTGATATCGTGCTAAATTATTTCACCAATCCGATAAAAATAGCATATATAAGCTATTTTTGAGTGTTTTTACCCCCAAGAGGGTACACTTACCCCACGGCTTGAACAGAATGCTTTTTTGCATACGCATACATAATCAGATTTGTACATGCAAACAGGACATTCAGCTTGTTAAGATTTTTAACGATACCACGATA
>CANQAJ010000082.1 GCA_947589365.1 uncultured Clostridia bacterium
ATGGATATGAGGTTTAGTATGAAAACATTAAGACTTGTTTTTAGCAGAATAGGTACATATTTCAGTCGGAACAAAACGATCTTTGTTTTGTATATTGTCGGCATGGTAGTATGTGTCATAACTCTGATTTTCCTCTACGGAAATTTGATGAGCAGCAAGCCGCGGATATTCAGAAACGAATCTTATTGCAGAAGTGTAAGTGTATATTTTAGAGATCCCGTTACGTTGACAGATGATGACATTGAGGAACTCCGGGATTTTTACATGGATGGTAAAATTCAGGAAATAAAATTTTCAGCGGTTCTGGATAAAAACGGAAATGACAGCTTTGATTTCTTTACCGGAGATATTTATGAGGGGGAAGGTACACAACCTGCCATGTGTTATATAGACAGAGATTCGGATATAGATCCCGATGATTATATCATTGTTGACTCATATCTGAACAACAATGATGATATGATGGTCAATCCCAAACCGAATATATTTTCAAAAGACCAACTGAAGCAGTCGGTTGCTGCTGCCCCGAAAGACAAAAACGGAAGCATAAGGATTCAGGGTGAAGATTTCAATATTGTAGAAAATGTCGCTTCGGACGACTATGTGATACCTATTGAAAAATATATGTCATCGAATATCAGAACCTGTTATATGCAAATATATACTGATAGTATTTGGTCGAAATTTGCGGTTACGGAATATGTAAATTATCTGAAAGCTGTTTTTGATGACGCAAACTATAGCTACACAATTTTTGATCCCTTACCTTTTTACGGAGAACTTGAAGCTCAGAATCTACAGAATATGGGAATGCTTATGGTGGTGTTCGGATGTACCATACTTTCGTTTATGTTTTTGCTGAAATATCTTATGGATTGTGCTCGTTATGAGAACGGCATACTTATGATGGTCGGTGCGAAAAGAACACACATATTACTTATGAATTTTCTCGAAAACATAATATTGACACTTTTCTGCATAACAGCCGCATCACTTATACACATAGGATTCTACAGGGTCTTTTTTTCAAAGATAAGTCTTTTTGAAAATTTAGAGTATCATCTGGAGGATTATCTCATAATAGCCGGATTGATTCTTGTGGCATCAATAATTATTCAGATACCTTTTATGATAGTGTATTGGAAGAATAATATAAAAAATATAAAGGAGGGAGGAAGATGAAGAAACTAAGATTGTTTTTTATGTCCTTTTCCCAAAATATTATATCCTCTATAATTATCACGGTTATTCTGACATCCGTGCTGCTGTTCGGACAGGATATAATAGGACAGTACAGATATATAGTGTATTCAAAAGATATCATGGATAATCAATATATTTCAAACAGCGACTATTTTATGATAGATGTTGAGAATTATATGGAGCATGAAAATATTGATGATTGGTATCAAAATACCGGATATTCGGCTTCCATCAATAAAAAAATATCAAAGTTTGACGGCGTGAGGGGTATAGTTGATAATTGGAACGGTGCTATAAAATATAAGGATTATAAGTCATATATTTCTGCTGAGTTATATACGGATGAAATGGCTGATGCTTTTTCAAAACTTCTCAGTGAGGGTTGCTGGTTTAAAGATGCTGAAGCTTCAGATATTCCAAACGTAATATTGAGCGGTCCGATTTTTAACGATATTTCGGTCGGCGATGATATAACGGTAAAGCTTGTTGATTCTAATAAAGATTCTAAAATTCCTCAAAGAGTCCATGTTATAGGAAAGTATGACTTTCCGTGGTTTAGTCCGTTTTTTACTACAGGCGGCGATAAAGTGTGTACGAGTGACTTTTTTGGACAAAAGAACACCGTGATTTTTGATAGAAATGATAAGAAAATAATGAAGCTCCAAGAAAAACACCGATTATTTGCATCGCAGGAAATGTTTTATTTCGTTATGTATGATGAGAACTGCACAGAGGAACAAAAGCAGGAAGTAAGAGATTATATGAATACCGTAGGTACATATTCCACATATGATGATCTTATTGAAGATACAAACAGTGAGATAAGGTACTTACTTTTGAAGAAACTTATAATGCCGCTTTTTCTTTTGTTTGTGGCAACGGTAATGCTGATAAGTATATCTACTCTGAGTACTTACAAAAAGCTCAGGGATCATTCCATATATTATCTGTGCGGATGCAGCAGGAAAAGAAGCTTTTTGTATCTTGCGGCGGAAATAAGTATAAGTGTAATAATTGCATTGGCTGTGAGTCTTGTATATGTCATCATTATGATGCAGAAGATAAGAAACTGCACATTGGGGTACGACTGTTTTATTATTGATTATTACAATATACTGATATCATTGGGTTATGCTGTTATAACACTTGCTGTTACACTTATTATTCCGTATGCTGTGTACAAAAAAAATACACCGATAGAGATTTACAGGAGGAACCATAATGATTGAAATAACCGGACTGAACAAATACTACAAGGTCGGAAAAGGCAGAATGCACGCACTCAAGGATATAGACCTCTCCATAAAAAACGGTGAAAGCGTTGCGATTCAGGGAAAATCCGGAGCGGGAAAATCAACACTTATGCATATTCTCGGATTGCTTGATAACTCCTTTGACGGCTCGGTCAGAATAGATGGTAAGGAAATTAAAAACCTTAACGACAGTAAAACCGCAAAGCTCAGAAATGAAAAAATAGGTTTTGTAATGCAGGATTTTTCACTTCTTGAAAATAAATCCGTTATGATGAACGTAATGCTGCCTCTTTTTTTCAACAATAAATACAATTACAGAAAAATGAATGAGCTCGCCGAGGAAATGCTTGAAAAGGTGGGAATAAAAGATCAGGCAAAGAAAAGAGTGAACCAGCTTTCGGGAGGTCAAAGACAGAGGGTGGCAATTGCAAGGGCAATAGTAAACGACCCGTCGTATATTCTTGCCGATGAACCGACAGGAGCTTTGGATACAAAAACATCGTCTGAAATTATGGAGCTTTTCAAAAGCCTTAATGCGGATGGAAAAACCGTAATTATTATAACTCATGACAACGATGTTGCAGCCATATGTAAAAGGAGAATTGAAATATCCGACGGCAGCATAGTATCCGAAACGAACGCTTCCGAAGAAATGCAAAATCCCGGGACGTAAATAATTACTCGTTAAGTTTGTGCGAAATAATAACATCGAGAAACAGAAAATATGTAAAAAAGCCTTTCGTGAATTACGGAGGGCTTTTTTCTGTACGGAAAAATATTCTCGATTTTTTGACATGATAAAAAGTTTTTTATAAAGTTTTTTCATATTGTAAATTTTCATTGAAATATCTTTGTTTGTATGTTATAATGAAGTGACTCTAAATGCAGTGTTTAGGGATGAAATAATTGATTTTGTGAAATTTTTATCATTGTTTGTTGCTGCATAACAACACGTGTGTCGGATGTGCTGTCATAAATGCTTATTTGAAATCGGAGAGTGATAACAATGAATATTAATATAAATAAAAAAACGGATAAAAAGATAAACGAAAAGGATATGACGGATGAAAAGAAAAAAACCCGTATCCATAATGCGATAATTATTGCGGCAACTGTTGTTGCGGGAATATTTGTTATAATTTTGTCTTTTTTTCTTATAAGTAATATAATAACCGAAAATTCGATAAGTACAATGGAGGAACTGGCAAACCACGATAAAAAAGCGATAGCCTCAAGCCTTGACAACAGATGGGATACCCTTAACGGTATTGCACTCAATATACGACAGGAAAAATGTAAGACAACCGAGGAACTTATGCAGAAGCTAAGCTCATCAAAGCAAATGATAGATTGCATAAGGATAACTCTTTTCGCAGATAACGGAGATACTCTCAGCAGCAGCATGAAGCTTTCAAACAGCAAGGAAATGCTGGAACAGTATAAAAAAGCAGGAGAACGCTTTATATACCGCAGGGCTAACCTTGAAGCAAGTGTTGAAGGACGAAGCGAACTGCTTGTTATGGGTATAAAGATAACCCCTTTTACGGTTGAGGGAAGAAAATATACATATCTTGTGTGCAGAATGGATATCAATGCTCTACAGGATGAGCTTAAGATAGACAGCTACGGCGGAAAAGGATACAGCAGTGTTATTGATAGTGACGGCAACTATATTGTTAAAATTAACAGAAACAGTGACAATGTAAAAGAGAATTTTTATCAGGAAGTGACTAATGACGGTCTTCCGGGTTCATATACAACAGAAGAAATACAGAAGCAGATTCAAGATAAGGAAAATTTCTATATAACACATACCCCGAAAGACGGAGAAACCTGTATAATGACATTTACTCCGATGGAAAATGTAAATTGGTATTTTGTGATGTCGGTGCCGATTTCCGTTTTTTGGAGACAGAGTGCTTCGATAGCGAGTATTCTTGCAATTCTTGTTATTATAGTAATATTGATAGGTGTATTTTCCTCAATTATGCTGATACGGAAACGTACAAAAACGCTTGCTACGGAGATACAGCATAGAAAGAAACTTGCCGAGGCACTTGCACTCGCAGAACAGGCAAGCAGGGCTAAGACAACCTTCCTCAATAATATGTCGCATGATATACGTACTCCTATGAATTCTATAATAGGCTTTACGGCACTTGCAACGACACATATCGACAATAAGGAAAGAGTCAAGGACTATCTGACGAAGATATCACGTTCGTCAAGTCATTTATTATCACTTATAAACGATGTTCTGGATATGAGCCGCATAGAGTCGGGCAACGTAACTATTGAGGAAAATACGGAAAATATAGCGGAAATACTTCATAATATCTGCAATATCATTCAGGCGGATATCAAAGCCAAACAGCTTGAGCTTTTTGTGGATACGGTTGATGTAAGCAATGAAAATATATATTGCGACAGACTCAGACTTAATCAAATTTTGCTTAATCTTATATCCAATGCGATGAAATTCACAAACCCCGGAGGAACGGTGTCAATAAGAATTACTCAGAAGCCGTGCAAAAGAGAAGGCTATGGTCTGTATGAATTTAGGATAAAAGATACCGGTATAGGAATGAGTCCGGAATATGCCAAAGTTATATTTGAACCCTTTACAAGAGAACGTACCTCAACGGTGAGCGGAATTCAGGGTACGGGTCTTGGTATGGCGATAACAAAGAATATTGTCACTATGATGGGCGGTACGATAAATGTTGAAAGTGAGGTAGGAAAAGGAACTGAATTTACAGTAAATTTAGAGCTGAAACTTCAGGATGACGTTCAGGAAAATCTGCTTGTAGAAGAACTTGAGGGTATTCATGCACTTGTTGTTGATGACGACCTCAACGCCTGCCAGAGTGTATCAAAGATGCTTCGTCAGATTGGGATGAAGGCGGATTGGACAATGTACGGCAAGGAGGCGGTTGCACGTACAGTAGAAGCAATGGAAATGGGCGAAAAGTTTGAGGTATATATCATAGACTGGCTTATGCCCGATATGAACGGTATAGAAACGGCACGGCAGATACGTAAGGTTGTCGGTGAAGATGCCCCGATTATAATACTTTCCGCATATGATTGGGGAGATATTGAGGATGAGGCAAGAAAGGCGGGAGTAAACGGTTTTGTGAGCAAACCGCTTTTCGTATCCGATCTGCGTACAACACTTTTGAAGGTATGCGGAAAGGCAGAGGAGCCTCATGAGGAGCAAGGAACCGTAAGAAAAGACTTTGTAGGAAAACGTATTCTTCTTGCCGAGGATATAGAGCTTAACCGTGAGATAGCATCGGTGATACTTGAAGAGGCAGGTTTTGACGTTGAGTGTGCGGAAAACGGTCAGGAAGCTCTCGATATGGTTAAGGATTCAAAACCGGGGTGGTATGATCTTATTCTTATGGACATACAGATGCCTGTTATGAACGGATATGACGCAACAAGAGCAATAAGAAAGCTGGAAAATAAAAAACTTGCTGATATTCCGATAGTAGCGATGACCGCCGATACTTTTGTTGAGGATCGTCAGGAGGCAATAGACGCGGGTATGAACGGTCATATCGGAAAGCCTATTGACATTGAATTGCTGATGGATACTCTTTCGGATATTTTTAAGAATAAAGATAAAGAAGGAAAAGATCAATGAAAAAGCTGTTCTGTTTTATTCTGTCAGTGATAATGCTTACAGGAATAACGACCGGGTGTAGTGATGATACGGATAAAAAGCCGACGGTCACAATAAACATAAAATTGCCCATTATTGCGGTGAATGATGTTATTGACAGTGAAGTAAGGAATTCATATTCCTTTATTCAAAAGGTATCGGATGATTTTTGTGATAAGTACGAAGATGCGAATGTCACTTTCAATATCAAACAGTACGAAACAGGAAGTGAAGACAGTGAAATTGCCGGAAGCTTTGATACTGATGAAGCTACTGATATCCTGTTTGCAAATTATTTTGATATGTCCACATATATCTACAGCGGAAGAGCTGTTCCGCTTGATGATATGATAACCTCAGAGATAAAAAATGATATAAAGCCTCTGTTCTGGGATTTGAGTGAGGTTGACGGAAAAACGTATATGATGCCTTTTTTTGCAAATCAGGATACGTTCTGCTATAATAAGGATATGTTCCGCAAGGCAGGGCTGGATGAGTTTGTATCAACGGATGACGTCGTACAAAGCTGGACATTGGACGAATGGGAGATCATTCTTAAAAAACTGAGAGATTATCTCCCTGATACTTCATACCCCATGATGATGTATGCGGGAAGTGAGGACGGTGCAATACATATAATGACGCTTTTGCGTAGTCACGGGTGTGAGGTTTTTGATGAAGAGGGATATCTGAATGTGAATAACCCAAAAGGAATTGAAGCTTTGAATTGGATCAGGCAATGTGATGAAAAGGACTATTTTCCTCATAATTCGGAAACATTGGTTATGCTTGACAATTATTCAATGTTTATGAACGGTCAGCTTGGTCTGTATGTGTTAAATTCAGCCTATATTCCCGATATGAAAGACGCTGATTTTGAATTGGGGTATGTTAATTTTCCGTCGGCGGACGGTAAGGGTTACAGCAACAGTTATATCACCGGTTTTGAAATATTTGATAACGGCAATCAGGATAAACTGAAGGTTTGTAAAGATTTCGTCAGATTTATTTACGAGAGTGATTGGCTCGATTATTCGGCGGAAAGTATACCTATAAGCAAAAAGGTATCTGCTAAGTATTCGGACGAGCTTACTGATGTGCGAAAGTATATAAATAATTCGGATACATCGGTCACTTTTACAAAGAATAAGCCTGACTGGAAAGGAGTACGCAGCACCTTTTGTCAGTTTATGCAGCATTTGCTGTATGGGGATATGTCTGTTGAAGAAATTGCGGAACGTATAGACAGTGAATGCAATGAGAAAATTAAGCAGGGCATAGGGAAAGCAACATTACACAAATGACGCCGAGATACATAATATATTTTGTACTGTCAGCGAAATTTGTTGTTGAGAATATTATATAATTGAGAAGGAGATTTTTATGGATTTATTTGATGAATTAACGCAACTGGGGGTCGATGTAAACGGGGGAGCCGGTCGTCTGGGAGGTAATAAGACCCTATACAAAAAACTGCTTGGCAGTTTCGTGAAATCAATAAAGGAATATGATATTCAGATTGATTTTGATGAGAATGATTATGATGACATAATCAAAAAGGCTCATGCCATAAAGGGAATTGCGGGTAATCTTTCAATTACGCCGATTTATGACGGATATTCGCAGATAGTGAGTTTTTTGCGTAATGCGGAGCCGGGGAATGCAAAAGAGGTACTCAAAAAGATATTGCCTGTTCAGAACGAAATTACAGCGTGTATTGAGAGGCATTTGAACTGAGCTTGTTTCATTAATTGGGTGTGAGTTAAATGTATAAAGAAAAGACGATTTTGATTGTTGATGATATGGAGATTAATCGCATAATTCTTGCGGAAATCTTCAAGGATAATTATAACATACTGCAAGCGTGTGACGGTGATCAGGCTATAGAAATTATAAACGGCAACCCTGATATTTCTGCGGTTTTGCTGGATCTTATCATGCCCGGAACCGACGGACTCGGTGTTCTGAGGGATATGAAGAAAAGCGGAAGGATTGCGGTTGTTCCGGTGTTTCTTATAACTGCCGAGGAAAATGAAAAAACACTTATTGAAGGTTATCATCTCGGTGCTGTCGATGTTATACGCAAGCCTTTTATGGCACACTTCCTAAAGCATAGAATAAATAATATTGTGGAGTTGTACGGTCACCGTAATGATCTTGCAAAGATTGTTGAGGAACAGGTTGCACGTCTGAATTATCTCAACCAATCAATGATAGAAATTCTTGCGACGGCAGTGGAGTTCAGGGACTGCGAATCCGGACAGCACGTTAAACGTATTGCCGGTATGACAAAGGCACTTATGACCGAGGTAAGCAAAAGATACCCCGAGTATTATATGACAGCGGACGAGATCGACAAAATCTCAAAATCCTCAGTTTTGCATGATATCGGAAAGATATCCATACCCGACAGCATTCTGACCAAACCGGGAAAGCTTACTTCCGAGGAATATGAGATCATGAAGCAGCATACTGTCAAGGGCTATGAATTTCTCATGCAGTTTCCGAATATTATTGATGAAAGCACATATAAGTACAGTTGTGATATATGTCGTTATCATCATGAGAGATGGGACGGCAGGGGTTATCCCGACAGACTTAAGGGTGATGAAATTCCGATATGGGCACAGGTTGTATCCGTTGCCGATGTTTATGATGCACTTACAGCCGAAAGAGTGTATAAGAAGCCTTTCAGTCATGAAAAAGCCGTGGATATGATAAAGAACGGAGAATGCGGTCTGTTTAATCCGAAGCTTATTGAGGCATTTGAAGCATTGACGCCGGGTTAAGACGGGAATAAGAAGGCAAAACCGTATTTACGAGAGATTGTATTTGAATTATTTGTTGTTTTATATCAGTTCGGAGTGTTGTACCTTTTCTTTTACCGTTCGTCTTTATTCTTTATTATCATTATGCACGACTGTAAACAGATATAATAAAACAGACCCGACCGGGATAATGTAAATTGTTCCGGTCGGGTACTTTTATGGTTTTATTACTCTACGTATTATGAAATTCCCGGCCTCAGACGACGAACCTGAAACATTGGATATATGTTTATATGATGAAATTTATTTCAGTAAAAGTCGGTTGAAAGCTTAAAGTGAAAACGTCCGTAATACCGGAATAACCCGCCCTTAGCAATCGGAGCGGGTTATAATTAAAATCGGCATCAGAGCTTCGTTTGGTTCCTGCCTAATCATTTCCCACGTCAACAGCACCCTCAAAATAAGTGAGCCTGAGTATTTATGGGGAGTGAATTTTTTGAAGAAAATTTGATTTTATTTCTGCCTGTATTTACGGTATTATTTCTGCTGTTTATAACCACATCAGGCTTGACAATTTCTGAAATATACATATGAGCCGTATCGCCTGTATTTACGGTTGTTTTGTCTTGTCGGATTATGCTGATAGCCGAAAGGGAGTGTCCGGATGATATATTCATACTTGTATACCATGATAAGTTGAGTTTTCCTATGGTTACATAGATTTTACCGTCAATATTGCTTCTTACAACAGGTACTGCATGGAATCTGATTCTTTTATTTTTCTTTGTATAGGTTATAATAAAATCCTCTACAGTACACGGCACAGGTTCAACATGAACGAGCTTATTCATTTTGTGTATACTCATATACCAGTAATATATATCCGCAAAAATACAACCGATAACAACAAGTATAATGGCAGCTAACCATACGTATTTCAAATAACCGCCGGAACAGTTAAATATGTTAAAAAGGATCATAACAGCCGCAATTACCGACTGTACTGCGATAATAACAATAAGAGCAGTGATTTTTGATTTTTTCGCATCAAGAATATTTTCGTTTATTCTCATAATCAATACCGTCCCTTTTAGTGTTCCTATGGGTTTTAGTTTTATGTCAGAACTTTTGCTATTTTCAGTCTTTCAATTGCATTGAGTATAACGGGAATCAGAATAAGCTCCACACCTGTCATTATAAGTATCTGAGGTATGCGTACAAGCAAGTAATCTATATACGGTGTATTATAAAGCAACGACAGCCACAGTGGAGTAACAAATGCTGAAATTATAAGCTGTGTTATCAAAACCGGGATAAGAATACGGATAAATGAAATGCTATTTTTCAAAAACAGACCGAAAATAATGCCGACAACCATGGATGTTATCGTTATCGGCGGATAAAGTGCTCCAACGGGGTGAAATATCCATCCGATAATATCCCCGAGTCCCGCAACGGCGGCAGCACCTAAAGCCCCGTAGAGTCTTGCGGCAATAACAATGGGAATGAATGTCAGTGTGATATTGATTGCTTCTGTTTTGATCGTGCAGTACATGGATATTACGACCAGCATTGCCGAAAGGATTGCGACCGTGGACAGCGTGACTGTTGCCCGTCTGATGTTTACTTTTCTTTTTTTCATAAAAAAACCTCCTTTTATATAACAGATTCACGCTGTTAATAATAAGGAGAAAAAATCAGCTTAATATCAGATACAGCGGGATGCAATATATGTACCGCAAGAAAATCTTTTCGTTCGTGTGACAACTCCCCGTTCACACGACACTTAACGCACATATATTTACTCTGTCCTATACACTATATAACAATTTTCTCCGCTTGTCAATACCCGAAAAATCAAAAAAATATCATA
>CANQAJ010000083.1 GCA_947589365.1 uncultured Clostridia bacterium
ATACATGGCAAAAGCGGCTCCGCTGCGGAGGAATATGCAAAGGAAAAAAATATAAAGTTTGTAGCTGAATAAAATATAATTTTATAATTAAGTCCGATTGTCCGTAAGAATATGTGCGGCAATCGGATTTTTTTTATGTTGAATTAAATTTCCATAATTATAAATCCTGATACAATAAATTGCCGTTGCCACTTTAATAAGGGAGGAAATTATGTTATAATGGGTATATCAAAAGTCCAACGGAGTGATTGATTTGCTTAATGTATCTCATCTGACAAAAAAATATCATAAGTTTGTTGCAAACGATAATCTTACGTTTATGGTAAATGACGGAGAAACGGCAGTTATTGCAGGACCTAACGGTGCCGGAAAATCAACGGCAATAAAATGTATTGCCGGTCTTCTGCGTTTCGAGGGAGAAATTGAACTTTGCGGATATAAAAATAAAAGTACAGAGGCTAAGAAAATATTGGGTTATGTTCCGGAAATACCTGCACCGTTTGAACTTCTTACTGTATGGGAGCATATGGAATTCATTGCCCGTGCGTATAACCTTGAAAACTGGAAAGACAGGGCAGAGGAACTTATGTACCGACTGGAGCTTACGGATAAAAGAGATAAGCTCGGCAAGGAATTATCAAAAGGTATGCAGCAGAAGATAAGTATATGCTGTGCTATGCTTATTGAACCAAAAATACTTTTGTTTGATGAACCGCTTGTAGGTCTTGATCCTCATGCAATAAAGGAACTTAAACTTATGCTTGCGGAAATGAAAGAAAAGGGTACTACAATTATTATTTCCACACATATGCTTGACAGCGTTGAGGGTGTATGGGACAGAGTGTTTATAATGATGAACGGAAGAATAGAAGCGGAACGTACACGCAAACAGGTAGAAGAAAGCGGAGAAAATCTTGAGGAGCTGTTTTTCAATATTACTGAAAAGAAAATGGTGCAGGACTGATGAAAAAAGAAAGAATTGCTTTCAGTAAGTTCAAATATGATATTTTACTTTTAGGAGTATTGTTGGCGGCAGGGACTTTTATATTTTTATTTGCTCTGTTTAACGGACAGGGCGGAACATATGTCAGAGTAAAAGTAGACGGAAAAATAACGGCTGAATATTCTCTCAAAGAGAACAGGACAGTTACCCTAAACGGAAAGAACGGAATTAATGTTCTGGTGATCGAGAACGGAGAAGCATACATAAGCGAAGCCGATTGCCCCGATAAACTGTGTGTCAGACAGGGAAAAATAAATATGAACGGTCAGTCTGTTATTTGTTTGCCGCATAAGACTGTTATTGAGATAACAGGGGAAAAGCAGAGCGATAAATCCGATATTGATATAATTGTAAATTAGAGTTATGAATAAAAAGAATAAAATAAATGTAAAAAAAATATCCGTGTACGGAATGATAACGGCACTTGCCGTAGTGCTTAGCTGGCTTGAAGCACAAATACCGCCGTTTTTTCCTGTACCGGGCATGAAAATAGGACTTACCAATATTATAGTGATTATCGCACTGTATAAAATGGGAAGCGGAAGTGCAATGGCTGTCAATGTACTCAGGATAGTATTGGTGTCATTTTTGTTCGGAGGACCCTCGGCACTGCTTTACAGCCTGTCAGGAGGAATGTTGTCAACGCTTGTAATGATATTGCTGAAAAAAACGGGAAGGCTGAAAGAGATAAGCGTTAGTATTGCAGGAGGTATTTTTCATAATGTGGGACAGATACTCATCGCTGTGCTTGTAATGAATACAACGAGTATTTTGTGGTATCTTGCCGTATTATGGTTTACGGGAGCGGCATCGGGTGCGCTTATAGGGTTACTCGGATATATGCTTGTAAAACGCCTGCCTGACAGGCTTTTTGGATAGGAGTATTTATGAAAAAATTTTTAAGTATATTGCTGGCTTTGAATTTTATATTCGTTCTTTGTGCCTGTGGGGATAATCAGGACGGTAAAAACGGCGGTAATGAAAAACCGGAGGATATACACTCGGCGACAAGGGAAATTTTCGCTATGGATACATATATGACCGTTACTGCATATGGGGAAAATGCAGATAAAGCAGTTAATGAGGCTGAAAAGGAAATACACAGACTGGATAATTTACTGTCTGTTGGAAATACCGACAGTGAGGTATATAAAATAAACAGCACAGGAGAGGGAAGTCTTTCAGAGGATACCAAAAAGCTAATGGAAAAATCCGAATGGATATATGAAAATACAGACGGAGCGTATGACATAACAGTATATCCGCTTATGAAGCTTTGGGGCTTTACGGGAGATAAGCAGACAGTACCGGATGGAGAGGACATAAAAAAGGTTATTTCTGACAGCGGCTTTGATAAGCTTACATACGATAACAGCACTGTCAGGCTCGGAGAAAATATGGGTATAGATTTCGGAGGTATTGCAAAGGGCTATACAAGTGATAAAATAATGGATATTTTTGAGGAATACAAAATTAAATCTGGTATTGTATCACTCGGTGGAAATGTTCAGTGCCTTGGGAATAAAACAGACGGAAGTATGTGGAAATGCGGTATAACCGACCCCGATAATCCCGAGGATACGGGCAGTCTTATTGGAGTTATAAGTGTGAGGGATAAGGCGGTTATTACATCGGGGGGCTATGAGAGATTTTTCACGGATGCAAAAAGCGGTAAGACATATCATCATATAATGAACCCGAAAACAGGATATCCCGCCGAAAGCGGTCTTAAGTCTGTAACTATTGTAAGCAGTGACGGAGCACTTGCGGACGGTCTTTCAACCGCCTGCTTTGTTATGGGTAAGGAAAAAGCATTAAATTTCTGGAAAAAAAACAGTGATAAATTTGATATGATTATTATTGATGATGACAGGAAAATAACCGTAACGGAGGGTATAGCGAATAATTTTATATCGGACTATGACTTTGACATTGAGAAAAAACAGTATTCCATTCCGACAGACACTTGATTAAATGACAGATGTTTAATATAATAATTGTAACATGAAGATTTGTTTAAAAAGGAATAGGGAGAAATTATGAACAATCTGACAGATATATCATATGTAAAAAATGTTTTGTCAAAGCATGGCTTTACCTTTTCAAAGGCTTTAGGGCAAAATTTTCTGATTAATCCGAGAGTATGTCCGAGAATGGCGGAGGAATGCGGCTGCGGCGATAATGTGGGTGTAATAGAGATAGGACCGGGAGCAGGGGTGCTTACAAATGAGCTTGCAAGGATTTCATATAAGGTTGTTGCAATAGAGCTTGATAAAAGGCTGATACCGGTTCTTGAGGAAACCCTGAGCGAACATAAAAATGTTAAGATAATAAACGGCGATGTAATGAAACTTGATATTGCGAAAATTATCAGGGAAGAATTCGGAGGGGGAGAGGTCGTCATTTGTGCTAACCTGCCTTATTATATAACCTCACCGATAATAATGAAATTGCTTGAGGAACGATTGCCGATAAATTCGCTTACGGTTATGGTACAAAAGGAGGCGGCGGATAGAATATGTGCCGTCCCGGGTACGAGGGAATCGGGTGCGATAAGTGCGGCTGTTAATTATTACAGTAAGCCGGAGTTTTTATTCAAGGTATCGAAAGGAAGCTTTTTGCCTGCACCGAAAGTTGACTCTGCCGTGATAAAGCTGAATATATTAAAAAATCCGCCTGTCAGCGTTAAGGACGAAAAAATGTTTTTCAAGGTAGTAAAGGCGGCATTTTCACAGAGAAGAAAAACTCTTTCAAACTCACTAAGCTCAGGTTTGTCTATATCTAAATCGGATATATCGGGTATACTTGAGCAAGCCGGAATAAAACAGACTGCAAGAGCGGAAGAAATGACAATGGAGGATTTTGCGGCGATTACGGAAACAATTACTTTGTTACATTAATCTTTCCGGTTATACACATGGATACTGATATAACTAAATTACTTTTTGGAGGAAAAGATATGTTTGAAAAGAAATTTGCAGTAACTAAAACCGTTGGAAATGATGAGAAAATTCTGAAATATTTTAGAGAAGATGAAAAGTCAGAGGCACTGGAGTATGGTGCAAATATTGCTAAAGAAAATTCGGATGGCGTTATCTCATGCATTTTGGCTCAATTTGATGAAGATGGAAATAAAAAGAACAACGAGTGTGAAGTTTTTGAAGTCTGGTGTTAAGGAGTTAAAAACTATTGACATTCTGAAAATATGTGTTATCATGCAAATATACTAAGTAATTACAGTTAGTACACTCAGTAAAAAAAAGAAATGAGGTGGTTTTATGGACAACAATACTGTTACCTGTTCTTTTGTTATGGATAGGGATATTTATAATGCTTTCAAGAGTGTTGTAAGCAAGCATGGTGAGAACGTAAAGGGGAATATCGTTAAATATATGAAAAGTGTTATCCGGTATGGCATACCAAATGCAGATACTATTTTGGCAATTCAGGAGGTTCAAGATTTGAAGAAAGATCCGAATAAAAAGGTGTACAACTCTTTTGGTGAGGTATTGGAGGATCTTGAATACGAATAGTATTGTAAATCAGTCTGAATTTATAAAAAATACCCGACTTATCATGGAAAACGATAAGTCGGGTAAAATTATTGTTTTAATATAGCTCCGGTCAGGTACGTCAGCCGGTTATCATCTTAATAATTGTCTGCTCCGCAAGTGCCGGATCAGCTTTTCCTCGGCTGTTTTTCATAACAAAACCTACCATAGCCTTGACAGCCTTTTCCTTGCCGGCAAGATAATCACTTACCGCTTTCGGGTTACTATCGACAGCCTGCTTACAAAGGTCGTTAAGCGTAGCCTCGTCAAGTCCTCCCATATCACTTTCATCAATAAGCTCAGTAGCCTTTCCGCCTGTTTCAAGCATTTTTTCAAGCGTAGATTTTGCAAGATTCATTTTGATTTTTCCGTCATCAAGCAGCTTTATAAGCTCGTTGAGATTTTCAGCCGATACACTGACATTGAACTGCTCCTTTTCGGACTCCGTTTCAACGGTGCGGAAAATCTGTCCTATAATGAAGTTGGCAGCGGTTTTGGGATTTTTCGTTCCCTCAATTGCTTTTTCATAATATTCTGCAATCTTTCTGTATTTTGTCAGAAGTAAAGCATCTGATTCGGGAAGACCGAGTTCATTTATATAACGCTCTTTTTTAGCTTCTGGAAGTTCGGGGAGAGATTCTTTTATTTCCTCAACAAGACTCCTCGGTACGTTTATAGTAACAAGGTCGGGATCACGGAAATAACGGTAATCGTTGGCGTCCTCCTTGCCCCTCATGCTTGAGGTCGTATTGGAAACATCATCATATCTGAGTGTTTCCTGTATGACCTTTTCTCCGCTTTCGATGAGGTCAACCTGTCTGCCGTATTCATACTCCATAGCCTTTGCAATAAAGGCGATAGAGTTCATATTTTTAATTTCCGTTCTTGTGCCGAGTACATCACTGCCCTCGGGACGGACGGATATATTTACATCACAACGCATTGAGCCCTCCTGCATTTTGCAGTCGGACACACCAATGTATCGCATTATAGTCTGTAATTTTTCTACATATTCCCTTGCCTCGTCAACACTGCGGAAATCAGGCTCGGTAACAATCTCTATAAGCGGAACACCGCCCCTGTTATAGTCAACAAGTGTATCTCCGCGTCTGTGTACAAGCTTTCCGGCATCTTCTTCAATATGTATTCTCAGAATACGTATTTTTCTGCCGTTGGAAAGCTGAATATATCCATGCTCGCAAAGCGGCTTGTCATACTGTGATATCTGATATGCTTTAGGCAGATCGGGATAGCAGTAATTTTTTCTGTCCATTTTCGATATCTCGGCAATATGGCAGTTTGTCGCAAGACCGGCACGAATTGCATATTCAACTACCTTCTTGTTAAGCTTAGGAAGCGTTCCCGGAAGTCCTATGCAAATGGGACAGCAGTGTGTATTCGGTTCTCCTCCGAACTCTGTGGTACAGGAGCAGAATATTTTAGTATTTGTGGCAAGCTCAACATGAGTTTCAAAGCCTGCAACCAATTCATATTTCATAGCTTATTCCTCCCGTATCATCAAAGCTTAACACCGAAATCGGCTGCCTTGAATTTATTTGCAGCATTTTCATACTGCCATGCCGCATTAAGTATTTTTGCTTCCGAAAAGCTGTCGCCGATAATCTGTACACCGATTGGAAGTCCGTTATCACCGAATCCGCACGGAACGGAAACACCGGGCAGACCGCATATATTGACGGGTACAGTGCATATATCCGTCAGATATGTTTCAACAGGATCGCTTACCGCATGACCGTTTTCAAATGCAGTCATAGGTACTGTCGGAGCAAGTATTACATCACATACTTCAAAAGCCTTTTTGAATGAAGATATAATAGTACCTCTGAGGTTTTGAGCTTTTTTATAATAAGCATCATAATATCCCGAGCTTAGAACATATGTTCCGAGAAGTATTCTTCTCTTAACTTCATCTCCGAATCCTGTACTTCTGGTTTTCTTTATCATATCATTTACATCGGTATAATTTTCAGCTTTATAGCCGTAGCGTATACCGTCATAACGTCCAAGATTAGATGAAGCCTCTGCACAGGCTATTATATAATAAACGGGCAGTGCATATTTAAGGGAGGGGAGATCAAAATATACAACCTCCGCACCGAGTGATTTATATACCTCAGCCGCTTCTTCCACAGCCTTTCGTACATCATCACGCACACCGTCAAGATATTCCCTTGCAATGCCTATTTTCATTCCCTTAATATCATTTTTAAGACTGTCATAAGCCGGTGCGCCTTTTCTGCCCTGTGAGGTAGAATCCTTTTCGTCATACTGTGCAATAGCATCAAATACAATAGCCGCGTCCTCAACGTTTGTTGTAATCGGGCCTATCTGGTCAAGACTTGATGCATATGCAATAAGACCGTATCTTGATACGGCACCGTATGTAGGCTTAAGTCCGACAATTCCGCAGAAGCTTGCAGGCTGCCTTATAGATCCGCCCGTATCCGAGCCAAGACCATAGACTGCAATATTTCCGCCTACAGCCGAGGCAACGCCTCCGGAACTTCCTCCGGCAACATGGTTTATGTTATGAGGATTTTTTGCTCCTCCGAAATACGAGGTTTCACATGATGAACCCATTGCAAATTCGTCCATATTTGTTTTGCCGAGAAGAACGGCATTATTATTTTTAAGGATATCCCATACAGTTGCGTTATAAATAGGAACATAATCTTCAAGAATTTTTGAGCAGCAGGTTGTGCGTATTCCCTCAGTGGAAATATTATCTTTAAGTGTCATGGGGATACCCTCAAGAAGTCCTATTTCACAGCCGTCTGCTATTTTTTTATCCACCTCTGCGGCAGTTTGAAGTGCCGTATCGGCAGTTATTGTTACATAGGCATTGAGAGTATCGTTATCACGCTCTGTTGCTTCAATATATTTTTTTGTAAGCTCGGTACATGAAAAATCTTTGTGTACAAGACCCTCATGCAGCTTAGCAATTTTACTTTCGCTCATTTTGTTCACCGCCGTTATTTCATAATATTCTTAACAAGGAAACAGCCATTGTCGCTGTCTTTTGCATTTTGGAGAATTTTCTCTCTTTCAAGGGAGGGAACAACTTCGTCTTCACGCAGAACATTTGAAAGATTATTTATATTATCAAAGTCGCTTCCCTCGTCCGCTGCATTATTTATAGTATCTGCAAACAAAATGATCTCTCCCATATCTTCAGTCAGTTTATCTATTTCATCATCTGCGACAAACAGCTTGGAAAGTATTGCTATCTTCATTATTTCTTCCTTTGTTACCACACCTGTTTCCTCCTTATTTTTTTCTTAATGCCAAAAGGCGGTTATAAGCAAAAACTCACTTATCTTATTTTTATATGAACTTCTCTGAGCTGCTGTTCGGTAACCTCTGTCGGAGAACCGAGAAGAAGATCCTGAGCATTGCTGTTCATCGGAAAAGCTATAACCTCACGTATATTTTCTTCTTCTGCAAGCAGCATAAGCATTCTGTCAAGACCCGGAGCCATACCTGCGTGAGGAGGTGCACCGAATTTGAATGCATTATAAAGAGATTTGAATTTGTTTTTAAGAGTTTCCTCGTCATATCCGGCAATTTCAAATGCCTTTATCATTATATCAAGGTCATGGTTACGCACAGCACCCGAGCTAAGCTCAACGCCGTTGCATACAATATCATATTGATATGCAAGTATTTCTGTCGGTTCTTTTTCAAGAAGTGCCTGCATACCGCCTTGCGGCATAGAGAAAGGATTATGTGTAAATATAATTTCGCCTGTTGCCTCGTCACGCTCATACATCGGGAAATCGGTTATAAAGCAAAGTTCAAATCTGCTTTCATCAATAAGACCGAGACGCTTTGCAACCTCTGTACGTATCTGTCCCGCAAGCTTAGGTGCAGCTTCCGCACTGTCTGCAATAAAGTATATAACATCTCCGGCTTTGGAGTTATTTATTTCAATAAGTTTTTCTCTGTCGCCCTCTTTAAGGAATTTATCTATAGGACCGTCAAATGTCATATCGTCACGAACCTTAACATATCCCAGACCTTTCATACCGATTGAAAGGGCAAATTCTTCCATATTTTTGAACCATTTTTTTGACTGAGCAGACGCACCCGGAACATTAATGGAGCGTACTGTTTTCTTTCTGAACGGTGCAAAGTCCGTTTCCTCAAACATGGGGCTGATATCCTTTATAAGCAGAGGATTGCGGAGGTCGGGTTTATCCGTACCGTAGTTAAGCATAGCCTCGGCAAAAGGTATTCTTCTGAACGGAGGTTTTGACACTTCCTTATCGGAAAACTCGGTAAATGCGGCATAGAGTACTTCTTCTGCAACTGCAAAAACATCGTCCTGTTCTGCAAAAGCCATTTCAAAATCGAGTTGATAGAACTCACCCGGTGAACGGTCGGCTCTTGCGTCCTCATCACGGAAACACGGAGCTATCTGGAAATACTTATCAAAGCCCGATACCATAAGAAGCTGTTTAAATATTTGCGGAGCTTGGGGAAGAGCGTAGAACATACCCTTATGCTTTCTGCTGGGGATAAGATAATCTCTTGCACCCTCCGGTGAGGAGCATGACAGAATAGGTGTTTGTATTTCGATAAAACCCATTTCTTCCATTTTTGAACGCAGGAAAGAAATAAGTTTTGCCCTCATCACGATATTATTATGAACTTTACGGTTACGAAGATCAAGAAAACGGTATTTAAGACGAACGTCCTCTTTAACCTCGGTTGAAGTCTGAATTTCAAATGGGAGAGCACTCGGAGCTTTTCCGAGTACGGTAATATTTTCGGAATGTATTTCAACAGTACCTGTTGCGATTTTAGGATTTATTGTTTCTTCATCACGCTTTGTCACCTTACCGCTTACTGTGACGGTACATTCTTTATTTATATTTGCAAGGATAGCCTCGTCATGCACAACGACCTGTACCACACCGTAGTGGTCACGTATGTCGAGGAACATAACTCCGCCGTGGTCACGGATATTTTCTACCCAACCTGCAACTCTCACATCTTTTCCGATATCTGATTCTCTCAGTTCTCCGCAGTATTTTGTGCGGTAAACATTTTCTCTAATCATCTTCCAATTTCCTTTCATACAGCGGAGTTTGTCCGCTGCCTGTTCGTAATTACTTTATGCGGGGCAAAAATATGCCCCGACAATAAAAGAAGTCTGTTATTTTTGATTACAATTCTGATATTTCCGCTGATGAAAGCTTAAATATACTTTGGTAATTTACTTGCATCGGCAGTCAGAATTACATATTGATACATGAATACGGCAGTCAACGATTATTTATTTTTCCTCGAAGATCTCAAGAAGTTTTTTAAAGTCTTCGGCAGCCATTTCATCCGTTGAATTATGATAAAGTATAAGGCTGTATTCATCATCGGGATCACGAAGATTTTCGGGTATATTGAAATTAAGGGAGCTAAGGTATTCGTCCCAATGCTCCAGCTTCCATGTATCTCTGTCCGAGGCTCTGTCTATCATACGCTGATGGCAAACCTCAGGATCGGTAACGATCCATATAACGGAAAGCTTTGCACCATACTCCTTAAGCTTTGCCCTGAGTTTTGCTATATATTCATCATCACGAATTTCCTGTGTGAACGGAGCATTTACCATTACAAGATCCTCATACTTCAATGCCTCAAAAGCGAGATCCATTATAACATCATATTCATAATCACGAATTTCCTTTTCAAAGAAATCAGAGCTTCTGTTATACGGCTGACCTGCAACAGTGAATATTTGTTTTGACAGAGGGATAAGGGTATCCTTATCAAGATAAACAATATGTCTGAGTTCGGTTGCAAGTTTTTTTGAGAGCTTTGTCTTGCCGCAGGCAGGAGGTGAGGTTACAAAAATCATTCTCTTTTCATTCATATTTAAACACCCTTTACGATATTTTACAATATAATACGTTGTAGAAAATATATAGTTAAACAAACTAAATACCACTATAGATAATAACACATTTATTCCAAAAAATCCATAGATTTTTGAATAAAAAATTCCAAACTGTAAGTTTTTTTATTTTTGACAGTCTGTACGACAATATGCGACCCGGTTTTCTTAAGCCGGATATATTTTTGTAGTGCAAACAGTACAAAATCACCGAAGATACAGAGCGATACGCCCATGCAAGTCCCCGATGACCTGCATAAATATTAACACATTTTGTTAAAATTGTCAATAC
>CANQAJ010000084.1 GCA_947589365.1 uncultured Clostridia bacterium
CCTCTTGAAGCGGCAAGGCGAGAGCTTTACGAGGAATCCGGAGCAACGGAATACGAAATAAATCCCCTTTGCGATTATTGGGCAGGCAATCCTATTACAAAAGACGGTGCAAACGGTATGGTCTTTACAGCCAAAATCACTAAGCTTTCCCCCATTCCCGAAAGTGAAATGGCTGAGGTCAGAGCATTTGATTATCTTCCGCAAAACCTTACATATCCCGAAATAACACCGATCCTTTTCGCCAAAAAATCAATCGGAAAAGAGGTTACCGTTATTGTTGACAGGAAAGCAGGAACATATCACCCGGAACACAATGATATATATTACGACATAAATTACGGATACATAAGAAATATCATTGCCGGCGACGGAGAAGAGCAGGATGCCTATATTCTCGGTATAAAAGAACCGCTCGACAGTTTTACGGGTACGGTAAAGGCGGTCGTACACCGCTTTGATGATATTGAGGATAAATGGATCGTCTGTCCCCCGGATTATGAGATTACGGAAAATGAAATAATAAAACAGGTGGAATTTCAGGAAAAATATTTTAAAACCTGCATAGTATTATAGAAATATTAAAAAATCTATTTACAAATACTTCCTGTTTTAGTACAATATAGTTCGTCATACTATAGAACAGTGAGGGTTGATTATGATATTCAAAAGTAAAAACACATATCTTAATTTTGTTGATGGTGTCGGTTTTCTGCAATTTCCGACACTTCTGGAGCTTAATTTCATAAATCATGCTTTTTCCACACGCATCGGCGGTGTCAGTGAGGGCGAATACAAATCAATGAATCTCAATTTCAAGCGTGGAGATGACCCCGAAAAGGTAACGGAAAATTATAAAATTTTCTGTAATGCGGCAGGATTTGATTTTAATTCTCTCGTAAGCTCCTCTCAGGATCATAATACCTTTGTAAGAAATGTAACAAAAGCAGATTGCGGAATAGGTATAACACGTCCGCATGATATTGAGAGTGTGGATGCACTTATTACAAACGAACCCGGAGTAACCCTTGTAACACATTACGCAGACTGCACTCCGCTGCTCTTTGCCGATCCCGAAAAGAAAGTTATTGCACTTGCCCATGCCGGGTGGAGAGGTACTATCGGAAAAATCGGAGAAGCTGTTGTTCAGCAGATGCATGACGATTACGGCTGTGACCTGACCGATATAATTGCGGTTGTAGGTCCGGCAATAGGACCTTGCTGTTATGAAGTAGACACTCCGGTATTTGAGGAATTCGCTTCTCTGACAGAGCTTAAGCCGGCATATTTCACAAAAAGTCTCGGACACGGCAAATACCTTATAAATTTGAAAGAAACAAACAGACGTATGCTGATGGATGCGGGTCTGCTGAGTATAAATATAACAATCAGTGATGTATGCACAAAATGCAACAGCGGTCTGCTGTTTTCTCACCGTGCAAGCGGGGGCAAAAGGGGCGGACTTATTGCAATGATGTGTATAAATGAACAATAAATTTTTTGATATAAACAAACCGCTCGTTGTCATAATGTCGGCAACGGGCGGTTGATGTTTATATTTTATTCTTCGGTTTTCTTTGTTGTCTTTTTGGCGGAGGCTTTCTTAACCGGTGTTTTCTTTTCTTTGTCTTCTTCATCGGATTTTTCAGCAGCTTTCTTTGCCTCCGTTTTCTTCGGAACAGTATTTTTGTCTTCCTTTTCCTCCGTTTTCGTTTCGGTCTTTACCTCCGCTTTTTTATCCGGCTTCCCGGCGGCAGCCGACTTCTTTTCTGCCGCGTTTCCCGCCTTAGCCTCATCTGCGGAAGTTGACTTCTTTACGGAGGTTTTTTTCTCCTCTGCGTCAGCGGTATCTGCTTTCTCCTTATTTGCTGCTTTTGAGGTTGTATTTTTGGCAGAAGCTTTTTCCTCTGCCTTTACCCCTGTCTTTTTAGCGGCTTCTTTTTTGGGGGCAGCAGGTTTAACATATGTTTCAAGTCCCTCGCAGCTTTCAAGGAAGGGCTTTATCTTCTGATATATCTTATCTACGCCGCCCTTGCTGTCACTTTCTATGTTAAGCGGCATTATCGGATCATGTACGCTCAGTCTTAAAAGGAACCATCCGTTACCGTTTGTCTTATTGAAGGAAACCCTTACTCCTTCGTGATTATCGTCTGCTATATTAAAGCCCTTCTGCTTCTTGGAATATTCAAGCAAATCGGAAATTACCTTTTCGCCGTATGTACGGAAATCCTTTTCGGTTATCTTAATGCGTATTTCTTTGCTTTCAACAGGTTCGGCAAGGTCGGCTATAATAGTATCAAGCTTCTTGCCCTCCTTGCGGAGCTGTGCCATTTTTATAATAATTTTTGTTACAAGATATGCTCCGTCATCAAGAAAATAATTTTCCCTCATGGCAGCGTGTCCTGATGTTTCTATTGCAAGAGGACAGTTCACCCCGTTTTGGTTCTGCCTGACAGCCTCATTGATTACATTTTTGTATCCTCTCTTGAAGCGTAGATGTTTTCCGCCGAGATTATTCTCTATAAAGTCCTTAAGTCCGCTTGATGTAATTGAATCGGTTACTATTGTACCTCCTTTGTTACCATCAAGTGCGATAGCCGAAGCAAGTGCAACAAGACGGTTTCGGTTGATCTCCTTTCCCTCGGAATCAACTGCACCTCCCCTATCAACATCCGTGTCAAATATAACGCCGAGATCCGCACCGGAGTCTGTTACAGCCTTACTTATTGATGCCATAGCTTCCTCGTTTTCGGGATTTGGTATATGGTTCGGGAACATTCCGTCCGGCTCAAGGAACTGACTTCCCCTTATATCCGCACCTAAAAGCTCAAGAACATCCGTCGCATAAAAGCCTCCTACACCGTTTCCGGCATCTACAACAATCTTAAAACCTTTAAGCGGATGATTATAATCATCTTCGGAATTTACCTCTCTCTTTATCATTTCACGCAGAGAAAGAGCATAACGGTTCATATAATCACTGTCTACACGTTTTCCGCCCCTTGCTTCCTCCGGCTTATCTCCGTTTTGTGCATATTCAAGAACAGATGTTATATCTTCACTGTCGAGTCCTCCCTCTCTTGTGAAAAACTTAAGTCCGTTTCTGTAATACGGATGGTGACTTGCCGTTATCTGCAACGCACCGTCGCATGACATATCAACAGTAGTCATAAACATCGCCGGAGTAGATGCAAGATCACAGTCGATAACAGTTACCCCTGCCCTGAGCATAGAACGTACAGCCACCTCGAGAATATGAGAACCGGAAATCCTCGAATCCCTTCCCACGGATATTTTTAATTCATCCGTTTTGGCTGCCTTTTTGCCCGCAAGCCAAAGGATAAAGCCGTTTACCATAGCCGCAACGGCATCATCCGTCAAATTGACATCATAGCCTGCCCCATCGACGGCAACTCCTCTGATATCGGTTCCGCTTTTGAATTGTTTCCAAAAATCGTTCAACATAAAGCATAATCTCCTTTATTAATTATTTTCACTTTTATATGCATATTTATCATTTGTCCTGACAAAATCATTACTCTCAAAAGAGAATTTATCACCGTCAACAGTATAGCTGAATGACTGCTCGCTTAAATTGTTACTTACAGGGTAAAATTTTGTATAGCATACTCCGTCCTTTACGGTATACGTTCCGTGTATTTCCAGATCGGGTGCAAGCTGCTCAAAGGTTCCGTCATCATTGAATGTCATTGTATAGGCATAACCTATTTCATCATTTTTATAAAGCCATGAGCCTATAATTTTTTCATCCTTCTTAAAATCATCGGGTTTTGACACCTTGTACTCTTCGCTTCCCGGTGTAAAATTCCATTTATAGTATGTGGTTCCGTCTATATCAACACTGTCAGTAGTTTTCTTCTTGCTCTTCACCTCATCCTCGGAGGAAGAGTTGTCATCGGGAGACAGGAACATACCCGAAAGATCGGTAAGCTTAAGTTTTCTTCCTGTAAAGATATTACCGCCAAATTCATAGTTGAATCTGAAAAGCTGTACCTGCCCGTAAACCGGAATATATACGTTCATCACATCACCATATTCATCATCATCCGTAAATTCGTATCTTCCCACATAAACTACACCGCCGGAATGAAAACGTGCGGTCTTGTCATCCGAAAATGTAAGATTAAATTCAACCTTTTCCGAATCATTACCTAAAGGTATATCTATCCCCCATGTACCGTCTATACTCGTATCAAAAAAGCACTTCCATACGCCGAAGCCGACCAGTGCGGCAAGAAAAATACAGGCGGCAATTATCAGAGGACCTCTGTAATATACTTTTTTTCTCTGTACCGCCGCAGCAGGCAATGTAATATCATCATCGGATACAAAACCTTCCTTTGAATTTTCATTTTCCGTCAGCTCTTCTTCCGGAATATCAAACCGTTCTTCATCACTCATCAAATTAACCTCCCGAAAACTGTATATTTATACATTACTTTGAAATGTCTCAGCCATTCTCAACAGCCACTTTATATTTTAACTTATATTTCCAATTAATACAAGACATTACGGAACTTTTTTATGAAAATTTCTTCCGAAAATATAAAAGCAAATCAAACATATAAGAATAGGCACAATTCAGTTGTTTTTTTCTCCTGATTTATACAAAAATATTACATTGTTTCAAATGGAAAAGGTGCTATATATTTTTTTACCAAAAATTTCAGCATTTTATCAAAATAAATCGACATATAAAATGCAAAATGCAAAAAGTATAATTTGATTTAAAACAAAATGTTGAAAGATAGAATAAAATGTGGTATGATAGTAGTGTAAACTTATGATTATTATACATTTTCTACTATCTCAGGGGGTATTTGTATGGAGATAAGAGATTCTTACAATACATGGCTTGATAATGCCGTGGAAGATAAAGATCTTACGGAGGAGCTTCGCAGTATAAACGGAAACGATGATGAAATTTATGAACGCTTCTATACCGAGCTTAAGTTCGGTACGGCAGGACTCAGAGGTATTATCGGTGCCGGTACAAACAGAATGAACATATACACCGTAAGGCGTGCAACTCAGGGACTCGCCGATTTTCTTAATAAAAAGTATAAAAATCCTTCGGTTGCAATTTCCCATGATTCCAGAATAAAGGCTGATTTGTTTGCAAAAGAAGCCGCAAGGGTGCTTGCTGCAAACGGAGTGAAAGCTTATATAAGCACGGAGCTTCAGCCGACGCCTGTTGTATCCTTTGCGGTTCGTGAGTTGAAAACCCAGGCAGGTATTATGGTAACCGCAAGTCATAATCCGGCTAAGTATAACGGCTATAAATGCTATGGCAGTGATGGCTGTCAGATGACCGATGTAAATGCTGCTGCCGTTTTTGATGAAATTGAAAAGGTACAGTATTTCAACGGTGACATAAAGCTTATTGACTTCGATGAGGGAATAAGCAAAGGTCTTATTGAATGGATAAGCGATGATGTCTATGAGGCATACCTCAGAAATGTCCGGGCACAGTCAGTAAATCCCGATATATGCAGGGGTTCGGGACTTAAAGTAGTTTATACTCCCCTTAACGGTGCCGGAAATAAACTTGTCCGTAAAATTCTCGGCAGGATCGGCGTTGAGGATGTCGTTATTGTTCCTGAGCAGGAAAATCCCGACGGCAGCTTTACGACCTGTCCCTATCCCAATCCGGAAATAAGAGAGGCTCTTGACCTCGGACTTAAGCTCTGTGAAAAGGAAAAGCCCGATCTTCTTCTTGCAACAGACCCGGATTCCGACCGTGTCGGCATAGCTGTAAAAACGAATGACGGCTATCGTCTTATGAGCGGCAACGAAACGGGTATAATGCTTCTTAACTATATTCTTGAAAGCAGAAAGAAAAACGGCACTCTTCCGGAAAAACCTGTTGCCGTCAAAACTATAGTAACAAGCAAGCTTGTTGACAGAGTATGCGAAAAGTACGGATGTGAGCTTAAAAATGTTCTTACAGGATTCAAATATATCGGCGAACAGATCCTTCTGCTTGAACAGAAAAATGAAGAAAACAGATATGTATTCGGTTTTGAAGAGAGTTACGGCTACCTTGCCGGAACATATGTAAGAGATAAGGACGCTGTTGTTGCTTCAATGCTTATATGTGAGATGGCGGCATATTACCGCACTCAGGGCAAAAGCCTCAATGATGTTATGAACGAGTTGTACGAGGAGTTCGGATATTACCTTAACGTTACCAAAGCGTTTGAATTTGACGGCTCGGCGGGTATGCAGAGGATGGCTGATATAATGTCAGCTCTGCGTAATTCACATCCTGCTGAAATTTCCGGATTCAAAGTTACTAATTATTCGGATTATCTTAATTCCTGTTCAAAGAATCTTATAAACGGTAAAGAGGAGGTCATTGACCTTCCCAAATCTAATGTTCTCTCCTACTCTCTCGAAGGCGGCGGAGCTGCTATTGTAAGACCCTCGGGTACGGAACCTAAGATTAAGGTGTATATAACCGCTGTGGGTAAATCTGCCGATGATGCGGAAAAGATATCCGAAAAGATGCTTGAGTCTATGCTCTCGGTACTGGGTATTTAAATTCATAATTTTAAAACAATGGGTGCGGCTGCATTGAAAAATGCTGCCGCCTTTCTTTATGCTGCAAAAGGACAGCGGCACAAATAAAATGGTTCGGTTTAAGACACTGCGATCTTAAACCAAACCATTCCTGTACACATATTAATCTTTTATATTAATCTGACCATCAGACAACCGTACTGCCGCATTCGCCGTTTACTGTTTAATCATCTGAAGAAATCCTGATACGGATTATAGTTCTCTGTTACTTCGGAGGATTCCTCTTCTTCAGCGGCTTTTTCGCCAAGAGTAACGTCAAGAACCTTTGTTTCACCGTCACGATATATTGTTATCTTTACCTTATCTCCTGCCTTATGTTTTGAAATAACTGTTCTGAGCTCGGAGGAATCATCAATTTCTTCATCATCAACCTTTGTTATACAGTCATAAATCTTTATTCCGGCTTTTTCGGCTGCGGAACCCTCGGTAACTGCCGATACATACACACCCGCTTTATCTACCCTGTACATGAACATGGACTGCTGGTCTGTAATGTCAACAAAATTTATACCAAGATATGCCCTTCCGCCTACATAACCCTTTGTTTTGAGATCGTCAAGGATATCAACAATGTCATTTACGGGAATCGCAAAGCCAAGACCTTCAACAGAAGTACCCGATGATGTGGAACTCGACTTGGCAACAACTATTCCTATAAGATTGCCGTTTGAATCAAACAGACCGCCGCCTGAATTTCCGGGATTTATTGCAGCATTTGTCTGAAGAAGATTCATAGTCTTGTTATCGATCTTAATTTCTCTGTCAAGTGCACTTATAATACCGTCTGTCACAGTACCGCCAAGCTGTCCCAGGGGATTGCCTATTGCTATGGCAGTCTGACCGACACTCAGCTTAGCCGAATCACCAAAGGTAGCAGCCGTAAGACCTGTTTCCTCAATCTTAAGCAGAGCAACATCAAGCGTTGAGTCCCTGCCTATAAGTTTGGCGGTATAAGTATTTGTGTTTGTAAGACGTACCTGTATCTTGTTTGCACCCTCTATAACATGATTGTTGGTTATAATATAGCCGTCATCGGAAATTATAACTCCGCTTCCGGCAGACTGCTGAACATATTGTCCGTAGAAACTATCATAAGCAGTTGCTTCTGTTGTTATTTCAACAACAGCATCCTTGACCTTTGCGGCAACCTCCTGTGTTGTAGTGGGTGTTACATCCGAATCGCTCGCCTGAGTTATCTTTAATACCGAATCATCCTTATCATTGCTGTCTTTTTTATCCTCAGTCTGAGAAGACTCGGATGTAAGAGCAGAATTACCGTTGGCAATATAAGAACCGAGAAAGCCTCCGCCGACTCCCACGCAAAGAGAAAGTATCAGTGCTGCAGCTATTATACCGAAACTTCTTCCCTTTGATTTTTTCTTTTCGGTTACGGGCTGCGAATACGGATTTTCGGGAGGTATCTCATTCCGGACATTGTTATTTATACGCTCACCGCTGTATATATCATACTTCACCATTCCCGGCTGAGGCGGCATCGTATCTCTTCCGTAGGACGTCGGTTCGGGTCTGCCGCAGGTATTATAGCCGCTGTCCCGCTGACCCATATTCTGCCCGGGTGCCGCATTATAGGGATTCGCAAAAGACTGCCCGTTAATCGGAGCATTTTGTTCATACGTGGGCTGAGTTTCCATGTTCTCACTCTGCTCGGGTACCTTTTCCATGTTTTCGTTATTTTCAAAATTTCTGTTATCCATAATATAACCTCCATTTAATAAATTACTTTTTGTTGACAATGATATTATAAAATAAACCGCCATAAAGTGTGTCAACAAAAATAATATTTTTTTGAAACAATATATTAATTATCACTTAAATTTTTTTAAGCAACTGAAATATGAGCAATTAAAATATTTTAATAAGTATGTTTTAACTCATTTTTTCCGATTTGTCAAGTATAAATTATATATATGTATCGTATGTTTACCGAATTATCATTTGTATTTTTTTAAGTATTATGATAAAATAGTAATAAAGTTTATAAAAAACAGTCAGGGAGTGCTGAAGAATTGAAAACAAATTTTCATACACATACCTACAGATGCCTGCACGCGACAGGTACCGAAAAAGATTATGTTGAGGAAGCAATAAACCGGGATCTCGATGTGCTTGGTTTTTCAGACCACGCTCCTTTTCCCGACAAGGACTATGGTCTTCGTATGAGATACGAGGAACTTGAAGATTATATCAGTGAAACAGATAAACTGAAATCCCTTTATAAAAACCGGCTCAGAATATATAAGGGTCTTGAAATTGAGTACCATCCCTACTATACCGAATACTATACGACCCTTTTAAAAAAATTCAAGCTTGATTATCTTGCCCTTGGCGAACACACATACACAACAAACTCGGGAGCTTTCAGAAATATTTTTTTTGCCGAAAGCACGAACGATTATGCGGATTATGCTTATGCTGTTTCCGAGGCAGTTGCTACGGGTTTTTTCAGCTTTGTTGCACATCCGGATCTTATGATGCTGAATGAGTTTGCCTGGGATAAGAATTGTGACAAAGCCTGCGACTTGATACTGTGTGCGGCAGAAAAATATGATATTCCGCTTGAATATAATGCCAATGGCTTCCGCAGGGGAATAAAACATTATCCCGACGGTGTTCGTTATCCGTATCCCGATGACCGCTTCTGGAAGCTTGTGAGTGGAAGCAAAATACGTGTAATAGTAGGTTCGGACTGTCATACTCCGGAGCAGATTCGTGACGAAGCCGTTATACGTGCGGAAAGTAAATGTGCGGAATTCGGACTTAATGTGATAGATTCTCTATTTTAAAAAGGTGGTTTAATGAAAAGAAAAGGATACAAAAAAATTATTTCGTTTTTTCTTATCTTAAGTGTTGTATCCGGTATATCCGCCTGCAGCGAAAATCCGGATCATAAACCCTCTGAAACAACCGAAAGCTTAGTGGAATATTCCGTGGAAGAAAAATCCGGAATTATACAGGATAGCGGGATTATACAGGACAGCTCCGAAGATAATATTGCCAATTCAAATGACGAATTTTCGGAAGCCGAGGGATATAGCAGCGAAAATGTCGATAATGTTGACGACAGCGACTTTCCCGAAGAATGGCAGGATGACGGAATTTTTTCCTCAAAATATCAAAGAGCATATGAACTTGTTAAAAGTATGAGTACAGAAGAAAAAGTAGGACAAATTCTTCTTGCAAGATGTCCCGCAGTCGATGCGTTATCGGAAGCTAAGGAATTTCATCTTGGCGGCTATATACTTTTCGGCAGGGATATAGTCGGAAAGACAAAAAATGAATTGACCGGAGATATCCGTTCTTATGTTGATTCTCAGGATATACCCATGATAGTGGCAGTAGATGAGGAAGGCGGAACGGTGAGCCGACTCAGTTTGAACAATGAACTTACGAAATCTCCGTTTAAATCTCCTCGTGAGCTTTTTGCCGAAGGCGGTATTCACGCTATTACTGAAGATACGAAAAATAAGTGTAAGCTTATGAAAAAACTGAATATAAATACAAATCTTGCACCCGTCTGTGATATAAGCAAAATGCCGGGAGATTTTATGTATGACCGTTCTCTTGGTCAGAATCCCGACATTACAGCGGATTATGTAAGTCAGTATACAAAGGTAAGTCAGGAAAACGGTATTTCCGTTACGCTCAAGCATTTTCCCGGATACGGAAATAATGTTGATACCCATACCTCCGCTGCCGTTGACAAAAGAACTTATGAAACCTTTCTTAAAAATGATTTCATCCCTTTCAAAGCAGGGATTGAAGCGGGGGCACATATGGTGCTCGTAAGCCATAATATCGTTGAATGTATGGATAAGAATAATCCCGCATCACTTTCGCCGGAGGTACATGAGGTTCTGCGGAAGGAATTGGGATTTACAGGAATTATAGTAACCGATGACCTTGCAATGGATGCCATAGGGAAATATGTTACGGATGTTTCTCCATACACCGCTGCGGTACTTGCCGGAAATGATATGCTTTGCGTTTCCGATTACGTAACGGCATATAGTGATATTTTAAGAGATATCAGCATCGGAACAATCGAAATTGATATGATAAATCACGC
>CANQAJ010000085.1 GCA_947589365.1 uncultured Clostridia bacterium
TGCGGTACCGAATTAAAACCCGGTGCTAAATTCTGCCCCGTCTGCGGAAAAAATCTTTCCGTCAACACTGCTCCTGTGACGGCTCCTGTTCATGGCTTCGATTCCAACGCTCCGACGGCAGTTATTCCTTCTGTACCTGCCGAAATAAATACACCCGTTCCCCCTGTCGCACCTGCTTCTCCGTACGGTTCCGGTACTGCCGGAGCTGCAACCGTTAATACTGTAAAAAAGCCATTCAATTTCAAACCGCTGATTATTGTTGGTGCTGCGGCTGTTGTGGTTGTTGTAGCTATAATAGTGATTGTCAACATATTGAACCGTCCTCCGACAGTCAATCTTGATGATTATATCATTGTTGATTTCACCGGTACTGACGGATACGGCAAAGCAAGCGTAAGCTTCAATAAGGGTAAATTTGAAGATGACTGGGCGGATAAGCTCCAATTCACCGGGGCTCAGGGACAGGTCGGCTATGGTATTGGCGATTATCTTTCATCTGCACTTTCCAAATGTTATTCACTCGACAAGAAATCAAATCTTTCCAACGGTGATAAGGTCAAGGTAAAATGGGATATATCAAACAGCGATAAAGAGGATATTGCAAGAAATGTAAGGTGTGAGCTTCAGTATTCCGATAAGGAATTTACTGTTGAAGGTCTTGACGAAATGCAGACAGTAGATGTATTTGAAGGTATAACTGTTGCATTTGACGGTCAGGCACCTAATGGTATAGCTGCCATAGAGGGCTACGGAAAATATAACCTTGAATACAATATTGACAAACCGGACGGACTTTCAAACGGTGAAGAGGTAAAGGTTACGGCCTCAGCTCCCGGCAATGGCAATGTTGATGATTATCTTGCCGAGTATCGTCAGGTAAAGGCAGAAGCAACAGAAAAGACCTTCACCGTGGAGGGTCTTCCGGAGGCTGTTGATACGGTTGCGAAAATACCTGCCGATGCACTCGCAAGCATGAAGAAGGAAACCGAGGACTTCATCATGTCCGACACTGCCAAAGATGATTTCACTCTCAAGAATTACGAGTATGTCGGAGCTATAATGTTAAACCCCAAGAATCACAGCGATTGGTCTTATGATACAAGAGAAACCTATATTGTATACAAAGTAAATATTACAGTAAACGGAACAAAAGACGATAAGCCTGTTAAGACTGAGGATTCATACTATACATTCTATAAATTCGGTGAAATGACCATTGTTGACGGCACCGCTTCATATGATATTAACGGAGAGCCTTCAAGCAATTACATCAACTTTGACAATGTATGGTCCGAACTGCGTGGATATGAGGATTATCCGTCATTGTTCAACAGAGTTGTTACACAAAATCTTGTCGATTACACCTACGATACGGATATAACAGAAAATAGCGACCCTGTTCAGGATTCCGATACCGAGGATAGCAGTGAACCGGAAGAGGTCAGCAAACCCGAAGAAAGCAGCGAACCGGAAGAGAGCAGCAAATCCGAAGAAAGCAGCGAACCGGAAGAGAGCAGCAAATCCGAAGAAAGCAGCGAACCGGAAGAGAGCAGCCAATCCGAAGAAAGCAGTGAACCGGAAGAGAGCAGCAAGTCCGAGGAAAGCAGCAAATCCGAGGAGAGCAGCAAATCCGAGGAGAGCAGCAGTAATACTTAAACAGCCGGTCTTATTCAGCTCAGGGATTATTCTGAGGATATTTCGATTAAAGTTAAATATGCTAATGCAGACGATACTGCAATATACAAAATAAAATTTAATTAAGACTCTGCATAGGGTACACGGAGGGTTGACCGATTCGGGTTCGCCCTCCGTCTTTTTTGCTGTTTTCAAAATCTCATGCGGGAGCTGATAGTTCATAACATTGCTGCACAAACCGGGTCTTCTTCGCTGCACTTGACTGTAACCCCCTGTGACAGAACTCTCACCTGTCAGATTGGTGTTATGCCCGACAAACATAAAAAAAACACCGCTTATGCGATGCTTTTTAATATTATTTTGTTTTTATTTTCGACAATACTTATAACATCTTGCTTTTTGTTATGTAAATTATATGTTCATGCACCAAAAAGCACCTTTCTTGCCTCCTCAAGACTTCCGCTCATGACTGTATAATCAGCATAAAGCTCTCCCTTTATCTCAGGAGATATATTTGTATGGAGATACAGCGAATTCAGACCGGCATCATGTGAACCCTTTATATCCGTTATATAATCATTTCCTATCATAATGCTTTCTTCTTTTTTCAGATTATGCTTTTTCAGTATATACTCATAAAACATTCTGTCGGGCTTTGCACAGCCTGTATCGGACGATATGATTATATCATCAAAGTCATCATATATCCCGAGCATACGTATCTCCGGCTCTGTAAATATACGCTGTGCATTGGATAAAAGAAATATCTTTCCCCCGTTTGCACGTATAGCTGCAAAAAGTTCTTTTACACCATCATACAGCTTTATATACTTTAGTGACAATGCCCTGAAAATCCTGCCGGTATATTCGGCAGTTTCCTTTGAACATTCCACTCCCTTACCGGTATAAAGCCTCATAAAAACCTTTGTAATTTCCGGCTCGGGATTTGTGGAATATTTATCGTGCGGAATACTCTCTATTTCCTCTTTAAGATAATCACCGTAAGCCTTTTTCAGTTCCTGCGGAGTATATGCGGCTCCCCCCATGGAATATATCATCGACATATTTTTCCACAGACCCGGCTTCCACTCATTGGTATTGATATCAACCAATGTACCGTATAAATCAAAAATATAATTCTTATACATGATATCTGCCTCCTGTTTTATCCTAATAAAGTTATCGGAATACTATAAACAAATTATAATATATCCGATCGTTTTTTTCAATAGGGCAGACTGAGGGATTCTTTGTCCCCCAAGCAACGGAAGTATATCAGAAAGATACGGAAATACAAACAAAAAAACCCCACAGCCGCTCGAAAAGCAGATAATGCAGGGTTTCGGTAAATATGAATTTTCAGTGTGTACGGATGAATGACTTTCCTCCGAGAAAAACGAACTTAACATCTTCGCTCCTGTGCGTTTTGTGCTATCGGCCGGATTCATCCGATGTTCGGATTTGACGGCAACGCACCGTCACCCGTGCCTCTCCGCCGATGGTGCAGGAAAACAGGGTCAGATCCCACTTGCTGCTTTTCATTTCTTCCACAGCGGTCGGTGCAAGCGTTTCCACGGCCGCCACCTCATACGAAAAGTCATTTCCGACCATATCGGTAAAATGCACGCTGTCCCCCGGAGAAAGATTTTTTAACCTCCCGAAATGGGATGTATAGTTGTGTCCGCAAATAACAAAACCGGGAAGATAGGCAGTCCCGACATACCGGCAAGGGGCAATCCTCATACGTTCATAATCCCAGGTATCCATAACCGGCAGTTCCAACTCCAACGACGGGATCGTAACCTTTCCGATATACAAGTACCCGTCAATTTCTTCGGTCGGCATTTCCATATACGGATTGAGAATATAGTCCGGAATATAGTCCGGTGTTGTGTCTGAAACAGGCGGTTGTCGGACGGGCATAAGGTCTAAAATATCACTTACGGATTGACCTGCCCGGTAATCATCCCAAAGGTTATAGCCGCTCAGCGTGAGGGCGGCTAAAATAAAGAAACAACCTATGCTGATGAGTACCGCCGCACTCCTGTGCCTATGCATCAGAACCATCCTTTTTTCGCAGCAGAAGGAAGATTCCGAAGAAGAGTGCGACAACACCGATTCCTCCCAGCACCGGCACAGGCCACCAGAGCAGTCCCGTCTGCGGCAGAGTCGGCTCGTCCGATGTACCCGTCGAAGGCGGCGGTGAATTTTTGCTTGTATTAGTTACGGTAAAGGTAATATCCTGCCGGGTAATCTGAACCGTATAGTCCTCCGGCACTTCCTTTTCGGTGAGTTTCCAGTCGTGAGCAGCTTCCAGACCATTCCAAGTATAAGACCAGTTATTTGCAGTGTTCAGCATCTGTTCATCATAGATCTTCCCGTCACAAAGAAGCTGTACGGTAATATTCTGCGGACGTTTTTCTTCGTTTCCGTCATCCCTCCATATTTTCAAGGCACGGCGAGTAATCATTTCCCCTGTGAAATTACCGGTGGCTTCGTACTTCGGTTCGGCTTCCACATTATAATCCCTGTCGCCGTTTGGTGTCTCATAAGGGACAGTCACTAACATCGGCTGAGGAAATAACCTCTGTCTGCCCGAATCCACAGGGCTGCCGACCAGTAAATACAGTCCGTCCGAAAGTCCTTCAAAAGAGAATTCGCCATTTTCATCCGTCAGACCGGATGCGAGGGGTGTAATTTTATCTCTTTCCGCATAAGCTGCCAAAGTGGAAGCAATCGTCTTCCATTCGTCACTGTATACATCGTTTGGTATTTGCACGGAATAATCGGAAAAAGGGGCAATCAGGGCATATTCGTCTCCGTCCCATTCCGCCGCTTTGTAAATATCAAATGCCGCATCCGTTACCGACTGATTATTATTTTGGAACAAAACGGTGACGGAACCCGTTTCGGCAGCAGAAGCCGGCATAGCAGCCGTAAGTAAGAGCAAGATACAAAATATTATCGGTAAAATACGTTTTTTCATGATTGGATTTCCTCCTCACGGCTTTCAGGGTCAGGTTGTTTCTTCATTTTCTTTCTTCTATGAATTAAAATAACGGCAATTACAATTCCTGCGAACAAAATCGCCGGCAGAAATGCAAACCACCAATTCCATTTGGAAGTCACTATCGCAGCGGCAGGCGTGCTATCCTGCGATGGGGCAGCCTGCGGTGTTTCGATACGGTGGCCGGTAACAAGAAGTCGGTCAGTATTTATTCCGTACGGCGTACAGGTCATCAGCGTGCAAAGCTCCTTACCCTGCTCTATTCGCAGATCTTTAAGTTCCCCCGGCTCTACACGCTTAATACTTTCCACCTCATATATCAGCGTTTCAGACAGAATATGCAGCATAAATGTATCGCCGATTTTCAATTGGTCGAGGTCGGTGAACAGCCGTGCCGACGGCAGCCCGCTGTGACCCGAAAGAACAGTATGCACACTCGTTCCCGGAACCGGCAGACTGGAGGAGTCCAAATGTCCCGAGCCGATTTGCAGCACTGCTTCATCGGTGCCGTGATAAACGGTCAAATAGATATCCGACTTTGGCACCTCGATATATCCCATCATACCGGAGCTGTCGAGATTAAGGAGGCTTTCATATTCTTTACGTTCCTCGGCAGTCAAGGCACCGATATACGGATCGGAGCGGAACAGCCGGTCATTGTAATCCTGTGCAGCCTTGAGCATTGTCTTATACTTACTGTCGTCAAGTGTAAGCAGCTGTCCTTTGTAAGCATCAATAGCCTGATTGTTGAGAGAGTCGTTGATCATGTCCGCCACCGTCGGGTACAGCACCAACGCAATTCCCACCAGCAGCATTAAGGCAATCGCAATGCGGGATAGAATATCCGACACTTTCTTTTTCTTCTTATCTCTCTGCTTTTTCATTGTGTTTTCCTATTCAACCTCACTTTTCGCACAACCACCGCTATAACAACGGCAGTTAAAACGGGCAAGCCGATAATAACTGCCCACAAAACAGGCGTCAGCGAAGCGGGAATTGTTTCAAAAGGTTTGTTTTCATCCGAAAGCCGCTCCTTCGGCGTCCGGATACGCACGCCTGTTACTAACAAGCGGTGGGAATTGACTCCGTAGGGTGTGCAGGTCATCAGGGTGCAGAGGTCGCTCTGCGGGTCTATTTCCTGCTTTTCCGCCTCCTTCGGCAACAGTACAACGGCAGATTCCACCTGATAGGTCAATACTTCGCCTAAAATGTGCAGCTCGAAGATATCCCCCTTTTTCAGTTGGTCAATGCTGCTGAACAGTTTTGAAGACGGTAAGCCAGTGTGACCGGACAGAATGGCGTTGGTTCCCACTCCGCCCACCGGCAGAGAGGAACCCTCGATATGCCCGATCCCGGTCTGCAATACGTTTTCCCCGGTGCCATGGTAAATCGGCAGATAAATCCCGACCTTTTCGATCACGATATATCCCATCATGCCGGTGCCTAAGGGATCAAGCAGACTATCGTATTCTTTTTTCATAGTCGGATTCAATCCGCCGATGCGGGCGGAGCGTTCAAGTAATGCGGTGTTATATTTGTGTGCCGCCGCAAGCATTTCCTGCCGCACATTAACATCCAACTGCTGTACTTCTCTCCGGTAGTCTTCAATATCTTTTTTATAATTCAACGAGTTGATATAATCCGCAACTGTCGGATACAGCAGCAGGGAAATTCCCGTGAGCAAAACGAGAGTTACGATAATCGCAGAAACCGGGCTGTGACTTTTCGATTTCTTATTTTTCGTTTGCTTCATAAGGCACTCCCCTGCCGCCGTATCAGGGACAGACCCCTCCGAACGGACGGCGTACTAAACATTTTACTTATGTGTTTTCTTCGGTCTTTTTGTTCTTTTTGGAGACAATCACAAGATAAACAATCGCACCGACAATCAGAGTACCGCCGAGTACATAGAAGATTATTGTGCCGATACCTCCGGTAAAGGGCAGCAAGGGTGCTTTTTGGTTTTCAATGTTATCTTTCAAAAGACCGCTTTTGAAGCGATTTTTGCGGTCTGTGAGTTCATCGCCTACCGGTACGTCCTCATCGCCGAGATTATCCGCATTATACTTATTTTCATCAGCAAAATACGTCACGGTTTCGCCATTGTGGGTATAGACAATTTTTTCCAATTTACCTTCGTCATCGAACTCAGCAGTGATTGTGATATCGAAATCATTTTCCGGGTGGTTGTAACCGTCAGGTACAATTACCTCTTCGAGGTAGTACGTTGCAGCATCAAGACCGTAGACATCGGGGAGTTCTCCATTACTTCCAACTCCTGCCTCGAGTAAATATGAGTTCAAAGCTGTCTTTGCTTGCTCAAAAGCAGTGGATGCATTTTGAAGTTCATCTTTCTTAGCCGCATCTAACTCTGCTTTCCTTTGACTGTAGGTATCAACCATAGTCTTAACTTCGGCAGTTGTGGGTGAGTCGGTATCATTCGTCCATCCGGTCAGGCGGCGAACAGAAGTCACTGTACCACCGGACGAACCTTGAGCGAGCACAGCTGCTTCTTTGGTTTCATAGAATGTTTGCGTTGTTTGATCGGTAGAAGTCAGAACCCACTGATCCTCAAAAATTGCATAATTGCCATTCTCATCTTTGTCTTTCAGCACGAATCCCGCACCTTCAAGAGGACTTTCTTCACCGTCTACCTTGGTCAAATCCAAACCAAATGCATAGACATAGACACTACTTGGCACTGTCTTACCGGTGCCGGTACCGTTGGGGTCGTTGGCATATTCAAGCTGCACGGTGTTGGGGTTGCCGACAGACAAAATCACGGCATCCTTATCTACCTTTGCGTAGTAGGTGACAACAAACACGGACTTAGCGGTAACAGAAATATCCTTGGTACCGGTACCGGCGGCGGCGTCATCAGCTTTCAGTGCTTTCAGGTCGCTAAAGGTAATCTCCAAATTGCAGTTATCACCTCTCGGTGCGGGAGTCTCAGATACTGTGTAGTTGGCGGTTCCTGCACCATAGGTCGCCGGGACGACAGTACCTTGACTAAGAGCAGTAGCGTCTTTGTCCGCAGCATCCTTACTTGCATACACACGGACGGTCAGCGGATGATTATCAGGATCATTCACAAAGGTCAGACCTTCGCTGAGAGTATCATGGAAAATGTATTCGTATGAATCGAACTCGGCATAATCCATCGGAAGTGTGCCGGTCAGCTTGAACTGTACATAATCGCTCACGCCGGCTGCCTCGCCTTTGGCAGTGCTTTTTACGCCATTTGTGTCAACCACAATTTCCTTTTTCACTTCCGGAACAGATGCCTTGAGGTTGATCTCCTGATCGCCCAGCACTGCGAGGATATACTCGGATATTGCATCGGGTTCTTTGGTAGAAGGTGTATGAACATCTTTAAACATATAATAGCCGGGCTTGTCGAATTTATAGGTCAGATAATCATCCTTTGCAACATCAGGATCTCCACTGGTCAGAGTAGGTGTACCATCTACAGGCGTTACAGTCACCAAACCTTGAACGCTTGCAACAGTTTTAGCAAAATGCTGAAGGAAAATGGCTTTCGTATGCTCTGCCAACACCTTGGCAAGACCTGCGGCATCTGTAACACTTGTGAAGACGTTCGCACCGTCTTTCTTTGCCCACTCTTCATCAACTTTTTTGAGAGCATCAAGCAAGTCGGTGGCTTTGTGCAAGTTGGTGGCTTCGTTCTCAACACTTATGCCCCACTTGACATCGGCAAGAGTATAGTTGTTCCAATTGTCGGGTTCGTGGTCTTTGTAGTCAGCTTCATATTTAGGGTCTTTATCTCCCTCTCTGTTGGGTGTTCCGGTAAAGAGCTGGTACACCTCAAATTGATTCACATCCATTTTGGGCAGACCGTCTCTGTTGTGGATAACCACCTCAAGGTTATCCTGTGTTACCGTATTCGCCGCAAAAACGGGGATGGCGGCGGTCAGTGCCAGTAAGAATACCAACGCACAAGCCAACAGCCTGCTCAGGTTCCGATTTGCATTTTTCATTTTCTTATGTTCCTCCCTTTGTTGATTTGATATTTTTTGTTTTGCTGATTCAATGGCGTTTTTTTCTCTTCCCAACGGGAAGTTCTTGAAGTGAATTTGTCTCATCTTCTTGCCCTCCGATTCGAGCGTTTCTTAAGCACAATCAATGCTGTTGCCAATCCAATCAGCAAAACACCTGTCAGTTCGATTGCTCCGACTCCGACTCCACCGACAAACGGTAAGACCGGTGCCCTTTCATTTACAAAGAGCAGATAAACCGGCGGGTCGGGGTCATTTACGGTTCCCTCAACGCTGTTGCTCGTGAGTTGCAGATAATTGCCATTGCTTTCGGGTTCGTCTTGCGAATTCCCTGCCACGTGCTGGAGGTTATAGCCGTCTTTTTGGGTTTCCTCCACATTGTATTTCGTACCGAGCGGAATTCCTACGATCTCCAGCTTTTCATCATGCTTCAGTGTGATTTCGGCTTTCAGGCTGTCGCCGTCCTTTTGCGGAGCGAATGTAAACTCGGTAGAGTCATATTCCGTACCGTCAGCCTTGTATTTCTTGGCTGTAATGTCTTTTTCATTCAGCTCCATTCCCGCTGCGGTGAATGTTACCGTAAATCCGAAATCCTTATTCTCGTCCGGATCATCGTTTTTGATTTTCTTTTGCACCGTAAGCCCACCGGTTCGCAACAGGTTCCTAAAATCCGCACGGTTGGTGGGTGTCTTTGCCGGGTCAATCGCCAGCGGATCCTCACTTGCCCGAAGGATAGTACCTTTTTGGGTGTAACCCGCATCGACCGGCGTCCCACCTTTGTCCGGCACAACCGGGTATTTGGGATTTTGCACTTCGGTGACGGTAAATTTCGTTCCCGCAATCAACCCATAGAACACAATCGCCTCGTTTGCTTTGAGCTTAACCGTATAGGTATGAGTGTTGTTTTCATTAGGCTCGGTGTTTTCATCCGGTGCGATGGGTTTCAGACGGTAGGTATCGGCTTCATCGAGATACTGCTCGTATTCATCAAGCTTCGGTGCATTTTCCGGCATTGTATAGGTATGTTGGGTTCCGGAATCCGTCCACTTCTCTGTGCTTGTCAAGGTTTCTTTGTTGCCCTTCCAGTAGTGCAGCGTACTGTCCGTATCGGTCATGGCGGTTTTGCCGCTCGAATCAAAAACCACCTTGAAGGTAAATTCTTCGTCCGGTGCAGCGGATATACTGTTTCCGGCCGCGTCCACCATCTCTTTTGTCAGCACGAACAGCTCGGGGTCAATCGTGTTGGTGTAATGCACCTGCTCGGAGAAATAGCCCGTGTTGCCGAATACGGAATAGACACCGATGTAATCGTACACATCACCATCGGGATTTGTCGCAGGGCCGTTCGCCACGGGCATTACCTCGCCTGTAACGCCGAAGTGTACCGTCGGGCTTACAACGCCACAGGACATAAAACGCAGATACAAAGATGCTTCTCCCTCATAATGCGGGTCGATAAGCTCACCATTGCGGTAAATATAGTGGCGGGTCGTGCCATCTCCCATATCTAAATCGCATTTGCCTGACTCAAGCTCATCAACGGATGTTACAGATTTGCAGCTCGGGTTCTTCTCTACGTTGTCGATATCACCCGGATCCGAATGCTCCACATAGGTGTCCAGTCCGTCGCTTATACCGTTATAGGTAAAGAAGTTGGCGGTTTCTCCTTCCGTCGGATTATGGTGGTTGCCGAGTTCACCCGCTCCCATGGCAGCGTAGTATTCCCACATCACGGCGTTGGTGTGTCCGAACGGCTCGTATTTGAGATACTCCTTTTGGTTTTCCGTGCCGTCCTGATTGATTGCCCATGTCAGACCGTAAGCGGTTGGACTTGTACGGAATTGTGCGGGATAATAAGTGCTGTCAAAGGTCGCACCATCGTAGGAATAGACGGGAAT
>CANQAJ010000086.1 GCA_947589365.1 uncultured Clostridia bacterium
GGAAATTTCACACAAAAATACGGTGACCAATGGTATATCAATGAAGAAAACTTCAGAGCAAGCGGTACGCATAAAACCATATTGAGCGGTAATAGAAAACAGACAATTTCGTTTGGCTCGTCAAAATCCTATTTTAATATTGTTGAAATAAGAAATTATAGCGATGAAGGTGTTTATTGTTCAAACGGACTTAATGCAGCTGAAATTATTACAAACGGGTGTAAGGTTACGTATAACGGTAACGAAACGGTTGGTTGGACACTTACTGATGATGAGGTAATAAGCAATGATATAATTCTTATAGGAGATACACTTGACCTTAATGGACATACCCTTGAAATAAACGGTGATTTTATACATAAAGCGGGCACAGTTAATGTTAATGGAGGTAAGCTTATAATTACCGGCGGTTATTATATGCAGTCTGTAACTGCCGACAGCGAGGGAAATATTGTACCTGACGGATATGGCTCGGGAATACTTAAAATGATCCAAAATGATGATTACGTCAAGGTGAGCGGAGATTTTGTTGCAAACTCCATAAAAAGCCACAGTGGAATGCTTACTGACGGTGTACTTGAAATCGGCGGTAATCTTACACAGATTAATTCGGGAAATAATGAGAATTTTAATTCTTCGGATAATTTCACACTAAAGCTTGATGGAACGATCAGTCAGAATATCAATTTTGCAAATCCGGATAAATCGCAGATCGCAAATATCATATTTAACAATCTATCATTGAGTGGTGTACAAATCAATAATAGTATTTACATCAGAAATAATATCAATGATATAAGCGGCAATGTGCATGGTTTTATCTATGCGGATACATTATCATTGTTAGAAAACAATTATTTCAGCGGAGATGTTTGTATAAAGTCGGATACTTCTCTGAACAAAAATATTAAAATCGGCGGTCAATTATATGTCAGATCGGTTGTTAATCTTGGCGGATTTACAGTAACCGCAAATTCGGTTTATATAGATAGCGGAACCTTAAATGTAGACGGCGGTTCTGTTTACTGCAATAACGGATTCATGGTTTCAAGATACGGCAGACTCATTATGAATAATGAAAACGATTATGTGGTGGTCGGAGGAGATTTTACTACAGAATCACAATATTCGCACGCAGATATTCTGACTAACGGTGTGTTGGAAATCAAGGGAGATTTTTCACAGAAACAGCATAATTTATCTTTCCTTTGTTCCGGTGAACATAAGGTTATTCTCAGCGGAAAATCCTCCTCATCGGGAAGAGTATACAGACAGACCATATATTTTGAGGATCCCGGTTATTCAAAATTCAATCATCTTGTAGTAACACTTCCAATATCTTATTACAGTATAAATACACCGGTAGGTGATATTTGTAATGATTATGTTGAGGAAATTAAGGATATAGAAGCCCCGACTAAGGTTGAGGGATTGGCTGTTGTAGGAAGAACTGCATCCACTGTTTCGTTAAGCTGGACTTCTTCTCAGGATAATATAGGCGTTATAGGCTATGAGATTTATAGAAATAATGAGAAGATAGCAACCGTAAACAAAACAGAATTTACGGATACTAAGCTTGAACCGAAAAGTACGTATAATTATAAGATATGTGCATTTGACGAGGTCAGAAATCTGTCGGAATTTTCGGAAACGACAGCTGTAACTACTCTTGAAGATACAAGCAGCCCCACAATTCCTCAGTCGCTGAAGGTCAAAAGCAGAACTGGTGTTTCCGTTACATTAAGCTGGCTGCCATCCTCGGATGATGTTAGCTGCAAAGGATATGAAATTTTCCGTAACGGAGAAAAAATCGCTTCTGTCGGACAGGAAACGTCATATAAAGACAGTGGTCTGACAGCAGGAAAGGAATATAAATATAAAATTAGAGCTTTTGATGAGTCGGGTAACCAATCGGAGTTTTCTCCTGAAATATCGGCTTATGCTGTAAATCCGCATATTACAACAATACTCCCCGCTGATTTTACGATTCTTGGTGGAGATAATGTTAATATTACTGTAAGGTTTTTAAATACAGGCAACAGTATAGGAAACAGAGTAAAATTTGAATATTCAAAAGATGATAAAAATTGGTACGATATAACCAAATACCTTGTCGGTCAGCAAAGATATTCCGATAATGAGCTTTACGCTTCTGTTAATTGGGATGTATCAAATCTGGAAAGCGGAAATTATACGGTAAGGTGTACGCTTTTTGATGCAGATGATGTTTCGGACACAAAACTTGTTACATATACGATAGATCATAATGTGCCGGATAAAGTCAAAAATGTTTCTGCTGTCAGCGATAACGGAGTTGTCAAACTGTCTTGGGATATGTCAAGCGAAAATGATTTTGTATCATATGATATTTACAAATCAGAAAAAACGGATTCAGAATTTGAAAAAATACAAAGTCTTACCAATAAGAATACTGTATACTATGAGGATACAGAGGTTTCTGACGGTAATGAATATTATTACTACGTAATAGTTAGCGATAAGTATGGTCGCTATAGTGTAAAAAGTGATACTATATCAGTGACTGTATCAGACGATGAGCTTGAACCTTCCATTGAGGACTTTTCAGGTACAACGAGAATAAACGGAAATGCAGAAATAAGAGTTCATGCAAGCGATAACAAGGCTGTATCTGAAATACGTTTACAGTATTACAATTCCGAAAAGAGCGAATGGGTTGATATCGGAACGGAAAAAGCATTTAACAATGCAGCTACCGTTACATGGGATACAGGTAAATTAACGGACGGGGAATACTCCGTAAGGGCATTTGCCAAGGATGCGGCAGGAAACGAAAGTGATAGCAGGACAAAAACCTTTGTTATTGATAATACCGGGCCGAAAGAACCTGAAATAACAGGAACATCTTCAACCTGTACAACGGTAAGTATAAAATGGGCTGACAGTAATGACAGTGATTTTGATTATTATCAGGTTGAACAGAAAATCGGTAATAAATTTGTATCTGTTGGCAAAGAGGAAAATGTACTTGGTATGAATGTAACGGGGCTTGATCCTGTTACTGATTACACTTTCAGAGTTGTAGGTTATGATGACCTCGGAAACAGGGGAGTCGAATCTAAAGAATTTACTGTAACCACTGCTCATGATGATATTAAACCGTATATTACAAATATACTTCCGGTATCATCAGCGTTAAAAAATACAATTAATTTTGAAATAACGGCTCAGGATAATTATTATGCGAAAGATGTTAAGATTCTTTACTCGTATAATCAGGAAAGCTGGACGGAACTCTGTACTGTTTCAAATGAAAATGTATCTAAGCAGAACACATTTAAATATGACTGTGATACGGATGAATTTGAGGAAAAAATAATATACTTCAAGATCATTGCCAAAGATTCATTTGATAATGAAAGTGAGCCTGCTGTTGTTTCATACAAGATTGACAGAACCGCTCCGAATAAAATAACGGATCTTTCGGTAACGGATAGGATGGGTTATACCGAATTGAACTGGACTGTATCAGATGATGATATTGGACACTTTATTATATATCGTTCCGATGAACAAACAGATGTTTATACAGAGCTTGAGGGTAAATGTACTACCGCAAATTATTATGATAACAGCGTTGAGTACGGAAAAGCTTATTCCTACAAAATCAAAGCTGTTGATATTGCAGGCAATATAAGCGAGTTATCCAATGAAGCTGTTGTACAAGTATCGGAAGATACGGAAGCACCTGTTATATACGGATTTAATCCGAACAATAAAAGTATGGTGGGAAAAAATCCGAAGATAAGCGTTGTTGTTTTTGATGCAGGATTGGATACGGTATATTTTGAGTACAGAAAGTCTGGATCGGATGATATATGGACCGAGTTTGGAAAAAAGGAAGGCATTAACGGTCTGTATGAAAAGATAGAAGCTGAATGGAATACCACGGGTCTTGAGGACGGAAACTATATGGTTAGAGCTGTTGCAAAAGACCGTAGCGGAAATACTACAATATCAGAGGATATAACATATACCCTTGACGCAACAGCACCCGATAAGCCTGTTTTGGAGCTTCTTCAGAATAATTATTGTCTTAATCTTGAATGGAATGAAATTGAAGATGCCGAATACTATAAAATTTACAGGAAGTCCGATTTGGAGGGAACATTTAAGTTAATAAATAAAGTTACTGATTGCAAATATGCAAATGAAGATGTTATACCGAATCTTGTTTATTCATATAAGCTTGAGGCTTATGATTCCTGCGGTAATTATTCGGAAAGCAATATAATGTCGGGATATGCCTATGATGTGGATACCGTTCCGCCTGTCGCAGCAGCACCGGAGGAAATAACCGCTGTTGAGGATTATGAAATTATACTTGACGGTACGGAATCAACCGATAATGTAAAGATTAAAAGCTTTGAATGGGATATGGGTAACGGAGATACTGTATTCGGTTCAAGAACTGCATATGTTTACAATGAAACCGGTACATATATGGTCAAACTGACAGTAACTGACACGTCAAACAATACTGACAGTGTTCAATTTAAGGTAACTGTTCTTGATAAGACCAATTGTGGAAGGAAAACTGTAAGGGTAACCGATCAGAAAGGAAATCCTTTGAAATATTCTTATGTATATCTTTACAGTGAGGACGAAAATAATAAAACCCTGAAAACTGATGCCGATGGTCTGGTAACAGTATCAGGTGCCTTTGGTGAACAAAGAATTGCCGCATACAAGCAGGGGTATCTGCCAAAAGAGCAACTTATATACATTGATTCTGTTGCAAATGATGACATTGACACGATCGTTCTTGAGGACGGAGAATTGGTGGTCGGTGAATTTTCCGTTCACAGAATGGAACTTGAGGAAATGATCGAAGCCGGAATTGACTTCAGCGATCCTCAAAATTTTGATAGTTTTACATTTACAGTAGATCTGAAGTTTAAAGAGCGACCTATTCCCAATCATGTAGAATATGTTTATGACGGATTCGGTAACTCTGCCGGTGGCGGAGGCGGTTCCGGCAGCGGAGGAGGAAGCGGCGGCGGCGGTTCCTCGGGCTTTGGTGGAGAAAGCGTCAAGATCAAAAAGGTTGAAGTTGAAGATGATGACAATGAGGACAATGATGTATATGTGTACATTCATACCATGGAAAGCATTTCATGGCTTAAGGAAATGTTTACCGCTGATTTGGGGGTCATAAATTGTGCCGCTCCTCAGTTTGAGCTTAAGGATTGCTATGCAAGTATTAATTTACCTAAAGGACTTTCGTTTGCGGCCACCTACGACGGACAATCCTCCGTACAGTCAATGGGAACAATCCCCGGTCAGAGCAGCAAATCAGTTTCATGGTTCATAAGAGGTGATGAGGAAGGAGAATACAGTCTTACAGCTGATTTTAACGGAACTCTCATGCCGTTTAATACACCTGTTAATGTGACATTTGAAACAGAAAGTCCTCTTAATGTTGAGCTTGGTAAAGGGCTTCATGTTTATGTATATCCCGAATCAACAGGATATGCAGGAGAAACATACTATATTCAGTATGAGTTGAGAAATCAATCGGATCGTACATTTTATGAAGTGAAAACATCGTTTGGCAAATATGAATCTCCCGGTCAGAAAGAAACCGTAAAAGTTACAGATATAAACGGAAATGTGGAAGTACATGAAAGCGAAGGGGAAACTATTTATATACCCGATGCAAATAAGTGCAAACAGGTTCCTGTATTATACGGCGGAGATACGATATATGTAGGAGTTTTTGAACCCGGAGAATCTATTTGCGGAACATATAAGGTAAGTTTCCCCGGCAGCGGTAATCCTGATGAGGTATATTACAGTCTGGTGGAAGCTGTTGCGGAAGCACTCGGAGATAACAGAGGAGTGGAGGTTCACATAAGCCCAATAGCCGGACATATTACAAAATCCAATGTAGAATATCAACTCATAGAGAATAAATGGGGAGATCCTGTCAACACAACAACCGGTGCATTTACTGACAGTATTAATGCCATGTCATTAAAGTGCGATCCTGCTGTTTCGTTTGATTTGGAATACAGTTCCCTTAACGAAGCAAGCGGTCAGTGCGGTTATGGTTGGTCAAACACTTATGAAAGCTATATTGAGGAAAATGGCGGAGCTGTTAATGTTTACATTACGCCTGAGAATGCAATCAAATTCTTAGATGAACGGCTGCTGAAAAGAGAATTTGACGGTACGATTACCGAAAAGGGCATTGAGCTTATGCCGGATACAGAAGGCAGTGGTGAAATACGTATGCGTTCCGTAACCGAGGGTATGGACGGTTATGAGCTGCTGAAAAATGAGGACGGCAGTTATACTCTTACTACTCCGGCAGGACAGCTTTATGATTTTAACCGTGACGGAAAGCTGATTAAAATTACACAGAGCAACGGCAAGTATGTTGATATCAGCTATGGCAATAATACCATGAAAATTCTTGAGCCGTCAAGCGGTATGTATATGACGGCAAATTACAATGACAGCGGACTGCTGACATATGTAGAGGATTATAACGGCAGAAAAACATCATTTGCCTATGAAAACGGTAATTTGATAAAGGCTACAAATGCTCTTGGTGAAAGTGTCACATATATTTATGACGAAAATAACCGTATTGTTGAGGAGAAAAACAACGAGGATAAAAGCTTCGTTAAAAATACCTATGACAAGGAGGGCAGGGTAATCAAGCAGGATGACGGTGACAGCACGACGCCTCTTACAACGTACAAATATGATGTTGATGATGACGGTGCAACTACCACAACAATTACCGATAGAAATAAAAATACGACTGTTTACAAGTCGGATCCGTTCGGACATATTATAAGTATTACCGACAGAAACGGAAATACCAAAACATATACCTATGATGAGAACGGAAATAATACAAGTGAAACAACTGCCGAGAATGAAACGACTTCTTACACATATGATGGGTATAATATCACAATTATAAAAGATCCGACAGGGAATATAACCAAGATGGAATATGATGACAGGGGAAATGCTGTCAAGGTTATCGGTCCTAACGGAGAGAAAAACACTTATACTTATGATGTAAAAAATCAGCTTCAGACCGCAGCCGAAAACTCAGGTGTAAGAAAGTCATACACCTATGATGACAACGGTCATGTTCTGACAGAAACAACTTCCGGATTGGGTACATACTATTATACCTATGAAAACGGTCTGCAAAAGACAATAACCGATTATAATGGTAATACATCAGAGGTATTCTATGACGAAGCCGGAAATATCAGGCAAACAAAGAACGCAGACGGAAGTACGATAACATATACCTATGACGCACTCGGAAGAACCTTGAATATAAAGGATTCCTGCGGCGGTATTACATCATATACCTACGACTGCAATGGTAATACAACTTCAATTACCGATGAAAACGGCGGAGTTGTTACATTTGAATATGACGGAAACAACAACCTTATCAAACAGACGGATAAATTGGGATATGTTACAGTTCATGAGTACGATGCAGAAGGAAGAAATATCAAGACGATATATCCTGACGGAACGTATATTACGACAGAATATGACGCTGAAGGCTGTGCTTTAAAGACCGTTCAATATGATGCAGACGGAAATTCGTTTACGGATAAAAACGGCGAGGCGGCAGGCTATGTATATACTTATGATAAGGCTAACAGACTGCTAAGTGAAACCGATCCGAACGGAAATACGACAACGCATGAATATTATCAGTCGGATAAGGAAAAGAAAACGACATATCCTGACGGAAGCTATGTTGAGTATGAATATGACAAATCATGGCGGTTAATAAAAACAACGGATAATATTGGCAATACTTACAAGTATGAGTATGACAATATGGGCAACTTAACAAAAGAAATAGACCCGCTTGACAGTGCAATCACATATGAGTATAATAAATATGGACGTATGACTTCTTCAACGGATGCTAACGGCAACAAAACCACTTATGAATATGATGCAAACGGTAATTGCACAAAGAAAACAGCACCCGATGGTTCGATTGTAAAGATGACCTATGACAGTCAGAACAGAATGTTGACAGCGAGTGCGGTGGTTGATGAGGATACGGAATATACCGTAAGCTATGTATATGACGAGCTTGGCAGAGTTACGGAGTACACGGACGAAGAGGGAAATGTCTTTACAACTGAATATGACAGCATGGGTAATGTGACTGCGGTATCGGATGCAAACGGAAAATCGTACACAAGAACGGAGTATGACAAAGCCGGAAATGTAAGCAGTGTAACTGACGGACTCGGTTCTGTTGAGGAGTACAGCTATGATGATATGTACAACCTCACAAAGACCGTAAGCGACAAAGGAACGGATACCGAATCAACAACGACATTGGCTTACGATGCATTCGGAAGAATTATCAAGGCAGTGGATGCGGAGAACGGCGAAACAGGTGCGACCTATGACAATGTTGGTAATACTCTGAGCATAACCGATCCTAACGGCGGAGTGACAAAGTATAAGTATGACAGCATGAACCGCATGACCGAAAGTGTAAATGCGATAGGCAGCAAAAACAGCTATACCTATAATGCACAGGGTCTGCTTGAGGAAAGCAAAAATGCTAAAAATCAGTCAACAACATATACTTATGACAAGCTTGGCAGGATCACAAGTGCAACGGATGAGCTTGGGACGATAAGCTATACTTATGATGCGAACGGAAATGTTCTGACAGTGACCGATGAAAGCGGAAATGTTGCAACTCGTGAATACGACTGTATGAACAGAGTTACAAAATATACAGATTTCAGAGGAAACACAGTTAAGTACGGCTATGATACGCTCGGCAATCTTATTTCGCTTGAATATGCCGGCGGCAGAATTGTAAGATATTCGTATTATCCGACAGGCAGACTTAAAAGTGTTACTGATTGGAATAACAAGGTAACGAATTATGAGTATGACGGCAACGGACGGATAACGAAGCTGAGCCGACCGGACGGAAGTGTTGAAACCTATGAATATGACGCCATAGGTCAGCTAATAAAGCAGACTGACATAAACGGCGACAGAGTAGTCAACAGTTTCACTTATACTTATGACACAGCCGGTCACATCATAAAGACCGAATCCGAAAATGTTGCGGAGGAAACCGTAAGTGTTGAATCTGCGACAATGGAGTATGACGAAGCAAACCGCCTTATCAGGTACAACGGCGAAGCGGTAGAATACGATGCAGACGGCAATATGATTTACGGTCCGCTGAACGGCGAGATGACGACGTTCACATACGATTGCCGCAACCGCCTTGTATCGGCAGGCAGCACAACGTATGAGTATGACGCCGAAAACAATCGTATCGCCGTAACAACGGATAATGTACGTACAGAATATGTTGTTGAGAATAATGCGTCTGAATATTCGCAGATACTTTCCGCAGCAACAGACGGAAAGACAACACTGTATATCTATGGTGACGGTCTGCTTGCACAGGTTGACGAGGATAACGGCTATCTGTATTATCATTTCAACAACATAGGAAGTACCACAGTTGTTACTGATGACAGTGGTGAAATAGTACACGCATTCACTTACGGTACATACGGTGAGTTGCTTTCGGGCGATACTCACGGCATAATGTTCCTGTACAACGGACGTTATGGTGTTGTTACCGACAGCAACGGACTGTACTATATGAGGGCGAGATACTACAATGTAGATATCAAGCGATTCATAAATCAGGACGTTGTTGAGGGCAACATAACAAATAGTCCGTCACTCAACAAATATGCTTACTGTCAGGGCAATCCCGTAAGTATGCTTGACCCGTTTGGTCTTAGTCCACAGATAAGCTGGAGCGACATAGGGCACGGTGTGCTTGACTTGCTGGGAATGATTCCCGGCGTTGGTGCACTTGCGGATCTTGCCAACGGTTTCTGGTACATGAGCGAGGGCGACTATTTCAGTGCGGCGTCAAGTTTTGTATCGTCAGTGCCGGGTCTTGGAGATATAGCCGGAGGTATTGCAAAAGCCGTAACCGGCTGTACAAAGTATGCAAAGGCATTTAAGTTTGCAACCCGAGTAGCGTCAAATATCGGAAACTTTGCACTCGGAGCATACCAGACCGCAACACAGATTGGCAACCTGTGGGACAAGTATGTAACTCAAGGAAAACCGTGGGGTGAAGAATCTCTCGGAGAGTTTCTCGGCGCAACCTTTACAGGAATAAGTACTGTATTTTCGGCGAAGGGTGTAGCTGACGATATAGTCAACTACAAGAATACCAAACACGATATTCTTACATCACAGTGCTTTGTAGAGGGTACGCTTGTTGTTACAAAAGACGGTGACAAGCCTATTGAGGAGATTAAAGCAGGCGACCTTGTATATTCAACCGATCCCGAAACAGGAGAGAGTGAGTATAAGGAAGTAGTCAGAACTTTCCGCAAGGAAACAGACGTACTTATTCATATTTTCGTCAATGATGATGAGATTGAAACCAC
>CANQAJ010000087.1 GCA_947589365.1 uncultured Clostridia bacterium
TGTAATAGTAAATATACGGGTTTTCCCGGTTGTTTTCATTATAATAATGCACAACAACTTCATTTTCCTCCACTGCCGCCACAGGCATTACCAACACCGATAACATCATTGCCGCAACAAGTACGAACGATAGCATTTTTTGACTTTCACGTAAAACATCTCCTTTCACAAATTCAAAAACATCCGTTCCGACCAAAATTTAAAATTGCCAACCGATGATATACCTATTTTGTTTGCCGGTTGACAATTCTGTCAAATATGCACATCGCAATCACCCTCTTTCTTACGAATGTAATAATTTTTTGGCAACTCCATTTTAATCATTTTACGGCTAAAATCAATTTTTTTCAATACCCTATGGAGTTATCTGTATAAAATTTGTACTGAACGGTAAAAATCTCTCTGACAAAGATATTTTCGGGGGAGCAGTTGTTATTTATAATATAGTACTAACAATCAGTACTCTACCAAACCCCATTTGTATACGTGGAAAATATCTTCCGTATAAAAAAAGACTCCGGGTCAAGTATCATAACTCAACCCGGAACCCGATTAATTAACAGCTATTTATTTATTTCAAGACCTAAATTTCCCTCATCATCCGCCGTAAATTTCAGCGTCTGTATGTATTTTTTATAAAATCCGTCCAGCTCCGAATGATCGGCAGAAATTCTTGCTTCTTCATATATTCTGCTCACCAGCTCTCTGCCGTTGTATTCAAAGATATTCGGAAGATATTTTTTCAGAATATTAAAGAGAACAAAACGTTTAAATTCGTCAATTTTTCCAACGCAGAAATCATCAATCGAACAGTGGTAAACGGAATGTTCGGAAAGTGTTCTTCTTATTGCCTCGCTTACTTTCGAGTATTCAAACATAACAAGAAATTTCGCAGTTTGCAGTGATGATATCAACCCCCAATAATCGGAATCACTTGACAGCAAAATAAATGAAGATATTTTGTTATTATAGTGTTCGGTGCATACCGTAGCCGTCATTTTGATATCAACAAGTGATTTCTGCTCCTTGACACGCTCAACCATGATATGCTGCACGGGTATTTTGATAAATCTTTCAACCAAATCCCAACCCGGGTTTGTATGTACATCATCAAACAATATAAGCTTTTTGATTTTTGCAACATCTTCACTGTCAAGACTCGTCAGGACACCGCACAGTTTATACGGGTTAGAGTTTTCGCAATCAACAACAATCTCTACCCCCTCGGAACTGTCTATAAACTGATATATCCGTTCCTTAATTTCTTCATCGGCATCAATATAGTTGGATTTCCCGACAAAGGTATCATTATGCTGTTCATAAATAATTTTCAGGAATTTACCGTCATTATACAGTATATTACCGTAATCTCCGGGCTTCCAGTGTATATACGACTGATAAGGATAAAACTGAATAAACTCCATATATGTTGCGAACTCATTTTTTGTAACCTTTTCATTATTGAATCTCGGAATAACAAATATATCCTTTATATATTCCCAATTAACCCATTCCGGAAACAACTCCCGACAGCTTCCGATTTGTTCACTTATAATTTTATTAAATAATACATTATACTTTGCCGCTGTATAGTTTAACTTAATAATATCAATTCCCCAATCCGTAAGAAGCTTTATATTTTCACTGTCAAACCAAGGGAGTCTATCAATATTAGTAACATTATATTTCATCTCCTGATCGGTTTTTTTGAAATTCAGCATCAGGCTTGTTCTCAACTTACATAAATACCTTATAATTGTAGCATTCTTATTTTCATATAATTTGCTCAAATCCTCATACTCATCAGAACAAATTTCCTCAATAATATGTTTTTTGATCCCGATCATGTATGCCACTGTCGATACAATGCTTTTTGTATATCTGCCCATAATTGTTCCCCTTTCAGATAATCTGATAATTTTGCGATATAGTGTATAGTTTTAGTATTACGCCTATTTTACCATGCAGCTTTTTTTAAAATGCTATTCCGTAAATTCTGCGGCTGTTGTTTTTTCATTAAGAATGTCATGGTATATATTCATTTCCTGTGTTGTAATCTTATCATACATATACTGATATATCAAGAAAAAACGGCAGTGATTTTCGGAAAAGTATACGGAACACATGATTACGCATTACAGACCCAATCCTCAGCCCTTTACACATAACATTGATTATGCTCCGTTAATTTTTTTCAGAAACCCTTAATTCCCTGTGCTTCAGCCTCCTTTATACGGTATTTATCCATCAGGTCAATACATTCGGATACATTTATTTCCTTTTTAAACAGCTTATTGAGTGCCGAGGCAACTTCATCGGCACTGTAACCGATTATTCTCGTTGCAGCGGTAGATACACGCTCACACTTGGCTATTGACGCACTTGCATCTGTTACCATCTCGGATTGAATATTTGTTGTCTGACCTTTAAAACAGCTTACTGTTGAAATTCCGTCGAAAGCCATATTGTAGTTTTCCTCAGTAGCACAAAATTCAAGGAAATCCAAAGCTTCTTCCTTCTTGTCGCTGTTTTTATTCACCATCATCATATTAAGATTTCCGCCCTCATAGGTACCGTTTTCTGCGGTATTCATAAACACAGGCATAAGGGCAAAATCATCCACATAATATTCATTACCCTCTTTGAGATCCGTATAGAACCATGTGTCCCATATAAAAACCATCACAGCCTCCCCCGAACCCATTATCTCACTGATATCTTCCATTCCTGTTTCGAGGTATTTGTCACCGAACCAACCCTTTTCCGCGGCACCCGATATCCACGTGAACATATTTTCAACCTGCGGAATATCAGAGTAATTTATCTCATTATTATTGATCTTCCTTAGCATTGACGGATTATCTGCAAAAACGGGATCAAGACCAAACTGCATCATCCATGAACATCCGTCTGCGGGCCAGCATATGGGTGTATATCCGATTTCACTAAGTGTCTGACATAACGCATCAAACTCTGCTTGTGTTGATGCAGGTTTCAGACCAAGTCTGTCAAAAAGTGTTTTGTTATAATAACATCCCGAAACCGAACTCTCCCAATACGGAAGTCCGAGCAAATTCCCGTTTTCATCCGTACAATAGGAACGGGCACTGTCCGTAAGATCTCCCACCCAATTCTCATCATTGAGATAACAGAAATTATTATCAACATCAAAACGGTTGAGATCCGCATTATGGAAATGCATAAAGATATCCGGAGTATCTCCATCGGAAAATCGCCTTTCAGCTTCGGTCTCGTAATCCGAATCATCAATGGAAATGATGTTTATATTTTTACCCGTAGATTCTTTATATTGTTCAAATATGTTTGTCATATAGCTTTTAGCAAGATCGCTCTTCTTTCCCATGATTGTAATTGCATTTTCATCATATTCCTCTTGTTTGTCTTTATTATCACCACAGGCAGCGAAGGATAATGCCATCGCAAAAATCAAAACCATGGAAAAAAATTTTTTCATTATTTATTTCTCCTCGTATATTGAATTATTACTCCGTATCTTTATTAAGAAGCTTTCCTACCAGTTCCCGCACGGCGTTCATATCGATAGGCTTTCCTAAATGTCCGTTCATTCCTGATTCGAGTGCATCACGAACATCCTCGGCAAAAGTATTTGCAGTCATTGCAACAATCGGTATGGTTTTTGCCTCCGGATGTGTACAAGCTCTTATCTTCCTTGTTGCCTCATATCCGTTCATAACAGGCATCTGCACATCCATAAGTATCATATCATAGTGACCGGGTTCGGATTTTCCGAACATTTCCACGGCTTCCTGACCATTGACTGCCAATTCGGAGCTTGCACCCTCGATTTTAAGCATTTCCATAAGGATCTCCGAATTTATCTCATTATCCTCAACAACAAGGAATAATTTACCTTTCATCACACTTTCACCGGAATCTGCGGTTATATCCTTTTCTTTATCGTCCCCGCCATAACCTGCTGCACTGTCATAAAACAGAGGCTTTACTACGTGTCTGAATGATGATACAAAAAAGGGCTTTGCCATAAATGCGTCTATACCTGCACGTCGTGCTTCGTCCTCTATTTCTGTCCAGTCATTCGAGGTAAGCACAAGTATCGGAACATTTGCTCCAACCTTTTCCCTTATTCTGCGTGCGGTTTCAACACCATCTATTCCGGGCATTTTAAGATCAAGAAGAATTATATCGAAATCATTTCCGCTTTCATGTGACTCAACTGTTTTCTCTACAGCCTCAGTACCGCTTGTTGCAATCTCAACCTCAACACCGACATCTTGCATAAGGTCACGGACATTAATACATACCTGCTCCTCATCATCGGCAACAAGCATTCGCGTAATATTGCTTGCAAACCAGTAATCCGATTCCTCATTGTCAGGTCGTGCAAAGGTAAGCTCAACGGTAAAGGTGCTTCCTTTTCCTATCTCACTTTCAACCTCAATAATACCACCCATAAGATCGACAAGGTTTTTCGTTATTGCCATACCAAGACCTGTTCCCTGTATCTTATTTGTTACAGAGCTTATCTCACGGCTGAACGGAGCAAAAATATGTTCCTTAAACTCATCACTTATTCCGATTCCGTTATCCTCGACAACAAATTTAAGCTTAGCATACTGACTTGCAGGAGGAGTGAGTACACTTACGTCAAACGAAATTCTTCCGCCGTTCGGAGTATATTTAATTGCATTCGACAACAGATTTATAAGTATCTGATTAAGACGAAGCTTATCTCCGATTATCTGTTCGGGCGGAGAACCAATAACGTGCATCCTGAATTCCTGTTGTTTTGCCTTTACCTGCGGCATAAGTATGATATTAAGCTCCTCGAGCAGTTGGGGCAGACTGAAGGTATCAACATTCAGTGATGTTTTTCCGCTTTCAATCTTATTCATATCAAGAATATCATTAATCAGACTGAGAAGATAATGGCTTGATGCAGTAATCTTCCGTGTATACTCACGGACCTTATCGGCCTGATCGGCATCCTTCTCCAAAAGCACGGAAAACCCTACTATGGCATTCATGGGTGTACGTATATCATGTGACATATTTGAAAGGAAATTACTCTTTGCCTCGTTTGCGGTCTTTGCCGCCGTCAATGCTTCCTCAAGCTGTTTATTCATCTGACGGTCGAGTGTTCTGTCCGATAGAACTATAATGTATTTTTCGATCTTTTGTATGCTCATATGATATATAGTCATTCTGTACCAACGGCGTTCACCGGTATGCTGATGCATATACTCACATTCCCAATATTTATTACCGTTGAGCGGTATCTCGTCAAGCTCTTCCTTTGGGATAACAATATCAAAATTCACCGCACATTTTTCCATAACCCTTATATCCTTACGTGCAGCCTTTGCTGAAATTCCTATAAGCCTTTCTATATTCGGGCTTATATAATCAACGCCAATACTTTTACGGTCGAGCATTATAAATATATCATCTACACTGTTTGACAAAACATCGAACATAAGCTCCCTGTATTGAAGTTCCATTTTATTTTTTCTTGACTGTTTATAGTTTCGTATGATAACAATGGTTACAGTAGTTACGCTGACAAGAAGGAATATAGCGATAAGCATTCCCGTGGTGGTATGCTGAACCTCAATAAATCCCGCACTGACTGCACTTTGCGGAACCACACTCAGCATAATATATCCCTGATATCCCACGGGCTGATAAAGAATACAATAACTGATATCTCCTATATTACATTGCAGAAGCCCTGATTTTCCCTCTTTCCAATCATTTTTGATTTGTCCGAGCTTTTCATCGCTTATATCGGATACTGCATTAAGATACGTCAGATAATTATCAAATATACTGCCGCCGGTCTGAGTCGAAAGCAAAACCTTTCCGTCATCATGTATTACAAAGCACAAAGCCTCGCCGGAAAAAGCATTAACATTCAGTGATTTTACTATATCCTCATTAGTATAGCTTACCGCAATTGCATCATAGCCGAAGCCTTTATATTCACCATGCTCTACGGGAACGGCAAAAACCGTAACATCCCTGCCCGTGGAAAGCTGTGCCCCCGCCATGACGGGACCGTTTTCATTTGAAAGACATTCCTCCACCTCATCAAGAACCAGACCGTTTTTTTCTCCGTCAATCGCTATACATTTTTTATCGGAGGATAAAAAATAAAAGTCGGAAAATCCCCAATATTGCTTTTCCTCGGTAATAAAATCGGAAATCTCACTGTCACTTGTTTCCTTATACTCTGTGACAACGATATACCTGCTCCAACCGTCAATAAGTCCCCAATTTCTTTCAACAAATGCACTGAATGATCTGTTCACCTGGGAATATATTTCTTTCAGATGACCTGTACTATCTTCATATATTTTTCCTGAAATAAAATTTAAGTAAGACATTCCTATCAAGACGGTTACAGCACAAATTACGCACACCAACAGCAACAGCAATACTTTTCCAATCCATTTTTTCATGATACGTCTGTACTCCTTGACATCATAAAAATATCGACATAAAAACATCCATACTATTTCATGTTAGCATATATAAGTTGAAAAGTCAATCTCAAATCAGAGGCACGCAAAAAATCACTTTTACACTTTTACACAACATAATTATATACTTCCCGTTCTCATAAATCGGAAAATCCTTCAAAGCATCACCATAAAGCAAAACACAAAATGATGGCTTCAAGTAAGTTTCAGCAGACCTGATCGAAGCAGATTGTCATGTTACAGTTTTTCGGGATCCGGGTAATCTATACCGAAGGTATCTACTGTTACGCTTTCCATAATCTGAGGTGATATCGGTTTGTCGGCATAACCGGTTCGTACAGCCGCTATTTTGTTGACAACGTCCATCCCCTCGGTAACCTTGCCGAATGCTGCATATTCACCGTCAAGATGAGGTGCTGCCCTGTGCATTATAAAGAACTGTGATCCCGCAGAATCCGGTATATTGGTACGAGCCATAGAAAGCACGCCCTCTGTGTGCTTAAGATTGTTTTCAAAACCGTTTGCCGAAAATTCACCCCTTATATGATATCCGGGACCGCCTGTTCCGGTACCCTCAGGGCATCCTCCCTGAAGCATGAAGCCGTATATTACCCTATGGAATGTAAGTCCGTTATAAAAACCCTTTTTGATTAGACTTATAAAGTTATTTACGGTATTTGGTGCAATCTCGGGATAAAGCTCAGCCCTTATAACATCTCCGTTTTTCATCTTAATGGTAACAACAGGATTTGACATAGATATTCTCCTCTCTAATCCGCATAATATTGATATCGGTAAGCACCAATATTATAATATACCATAACACTCAAATAATCAAGTGTTTGCCAAAAAACAGTACAAAGTCTTACAATACAATATGCCTGTTTTTGTCCAAAGCGACATTATATATTCTTTTTTATATAGCTGTCAGGCATTTTGCTTGAAAAATATTATTTTTTGGCTTATAATAATTCTGTCAGGCAAAAGGAGAATAAATATGAAATTGTTTTTAACCATACTGATATGCAGATTTCTGCGTTTTATCGGTAAGCTTATGGGCAAGGGAAGCAGTCTGCCCGGAAAAATTGCACTAAAACTTTGTCCGGATATTCTCGACAGGGTAAAGCTTCCCGAATATATTATAGCTGTTACAGGAAGTAACGGAAAAACCTCGACAGTGGAAATGATAGCACACATACTTACCGAAAACGGCAAATCCGTGGCATGGAACAAGGAAGGCTCCAATCAGATAGAAGGAGTTACTACCCTGATCCTTGCAAATTCCACCTTGTCCGGAAGGGTAAGAAACGATATCCTTCTTATTGAAAGTGATGAGCGGTTTGCCCGTTATACCTTTAAACATATCACACCGACACATTATGTTATAACCAATCTTTATCGTGACCAGCTTACAAGGAACGGTCATCCCGAATGGGTTGCCGATGCAATTTCCGACAGTATCAGGGATAGCACGCAGCTGATACTTAATGCCGATGACCCGCTTGTGTCAGTTTTCGGAAAAGACAGGGATAATGTTATATGGTTCGGTGCGGACAGGCTTGAGAGTGATACCGAGGAATGTACGGGAATGTATGACGATGGCACATACTGTCCCGTATGCAAGAAATTCATGCGATACAGCAGCAGGCATTACGCACATATCGGACACTATAAATGTACAAACTGCGGTTATAAAAGACATGATACCGATTACACGGTAACCTCTGTGGATCTTGAAAAGGGTCTGGCGGTTATAGACGGAAAATATAATATTTCACTTGCACTTAAGTCACTTTACAATATATATAATATTCTTGCCGCATTTACCGTTGCCTCTGTTGTCGGGATTGACAAAGGTAAAACAGCAGAAAACCTCAGCAATTATGTTATGAAAAACGGAAGAGTTGTTAATTTCACCATAGGAAAACGTCACGGCACTCTGCTTACCGCAAAGCACGAAAACAGTATATCATATGACCAATCAATAAAGCTTGCAGCTTCGGAAAAGAGTGGCTGTGATGTAATGTTCATTGTTGATGCGGTAAGCAGGAAATATTTTACGAGTGATGTTTCCTGGCTGTGGGATATAAATTTTGATATGCTTAACTGCGAAAACGTACACAAAATAATCCTTTCGGGAAAATATTGCAATGATCTCGCCGTAAGGTTCAGCTACACCGACATACCGCGGGATAAGATTAAGATTTTCGAGGATATAAAAAAGGCCTATGATTTTCTCAACAGTGACAGAGAGGAATATATTTATACGATAACCTGTTTTTCGGATAAAGGCAAATTCCTGACACTTCTTTAAGGAGGACAGACATGAAACTGCTTCATCTGTATCATGACATAATGAATTTATACGGCGAATATGCCAATATATCCGCTATGGAAAGAATACTTAAAAAAAGCGGCATCGAGTGTCAGACGGACAAGCTTTCCATAGGTGACAATGCGGAGCTTTCGGAATACGATTTCATATATATAGGCTCAGGCACAGAAAGAAATCAGAAGACTGTGCTTGAAGATTTCCACAAATACACCGTAACGCTGAAATCATACATTGACAGCGGCAAAGTTATACTTATGACAGGAAATTCCTTTGAAATGCTCGGGAGCAGAATAACAGACGCAAGCGGTGCGGAGTTTGAAGGAATAGGTATAGCGGATTTTTCCGTTAAGGAGCAAAACAAAAAAAGAAATACCTCAGATGCGATATTCAAGGCTGATTTTTCCGATAAGGAATTAGTAGGATTCATCAACAAGTGCAGTGAGATTTTCGGGATAGACACTCCACTTTTTGATGTACTTATGGGGCTGGGAAACAAGGTTGATGACGACAAAGAGGGCATACGGATAAATAACTTATTCGGAACCCACCTTACAGGACCCATACTCATAAAAAATCCTTATTTTCTTGAATACATTGCCAATTTGGTCGCAGGCAAAAAAAAGGAAATAAGCACAAAGCACCTCGGTTTTGAAAAAACCGGTTATGAAGTAACACTAAATGCCCTGCGGCGGCGTGCCGGTGCCGTGCCGGCACAGTCAATCCGTAACTAATTCACTCAGGTAAATCAGTCTATGGCTCGACCGTTAATTTACTCGATGAACAACAGATAAGTATGTCATTTGTAGCTACGGGTGCCGGCGGCGTGCCGCCGCTGTCAATCCGTAATTATTTTACTCAGACCAATTATTTAATAGCTCGACCGCTCATTTACTCGATGGACGAGAAATGAGTTTGTCATTTGTAGATACGGAGCGGCTCGGAGAGCCGCTCTCGACACTTTCTGCCGCACACCGACAGGCAAACTACCTATCGCAGAAACGCACTACCCGTCCACAATATCAGAGCGAACGCAGTGAGCGAAACTGCGAACATGACAGCGGCGGCACGCCGCCGGCACGCCGCCGCCGCGAATTGCCTCTTGACATTTCATAAATTCTGATGTAATATTATATTAAAGAGAGTACCACACAGTAAGCGGTTTCTCCAATTTTGATTGATGTTTAAGAAACACCGCCAAATTGGTCGTTTGGGCGGTGTTTCTTATTTTTTATGTAAGAAACTTATTTCTTGTTATAATGGTCTTTGACGACCTTATATACAAGAGAGATAACAGCTGCCATCATAAGTACAAACTGATACAATTCTGTATGTGACATAAGTTATCACCTCCCTTACGGGAGAAAACCGCCTACCACGCGGCGTGCCGCCGCTGTCAATCCGTAATTAT
>CANQAJ010000088.1 GCA_947589365.1 uncultured Clostridia bacterium
GACACACGGCGTATTCAGGATTTAAAGGGAAAACATCTTCTTCTTTTTACAAGCGAGTGGAATATTACATGGGCACTTGAACACAACAAAAATCTTGTTCTTACTGATTTCAGCAAAAATTGATATGTCAAACAGCAGTTTTGCGGTGTGCCGCCGCTCCGCCATAAAATAGTTATGGCGAGCAAAACGGCAGTTTTAGGTCAAGCCTTTTTTAAAAGGCTTGCGGTTTCCAAAGGCAGAGCCTTTGGTCGCCGTCCGCAGACGGCGAAATCTCTAATCCTTCACGCCTGGGCAAGGGGTGAATTGAAAAACAGTCCGGCGGACTGTTTTTCAAGAGGGGACGCCCTGCGAGAGGGCGTCCCCTATGATTCTCGATAATATCTACCCCCGGCGACACTTCGCCGGCAGAATGAACTTAAGCGGCTGCCTATTTGACAGCCGCTTTCGATTTCAGCAGAGGTTTTAATATTACCTTTGGTTTTATTTTGTTATTTTATACAAAATTGCTCTACACTTTTTATCTACGGCTATAACATACTTTTCTGAAGCATATATACCACGATTCAATTTTATATCTACTTCGTTACCGGGTATCAAGCACTCACCGGTGTTGGAAATGATGTACGAATTATTTGCAGCTTTTATATATGCTATACCACTTTTATTAAATGGGGTAACTTCGTAAATAGTCATATTATAAATAGGTGCATTTACATCATATTTCACATTTCCGTTTTTATCAATAAGGCAATAATGGTCATTTTGATCTATAGCAAAAGCGACTCCATTAGAATATGTATTTATATACTTATACTCGTTTTTGGCAAGTTGATTTCCGTTTATATCTATAAGCCCCCATTTACCATAGTTGCATACAGGTATAACTCCTTCGGAATATACACCCATAAAGTCATAACTGTAATCAATAACCATTTTTCCCGTTGTCACATCCATAAGACCCCACTTTTTATCTTTATTCACAACATTTGCGTATTTTTCACTAATAGTAACAGAAACCCCATGATGGTATTCAATATCATTTGCATCAGCTTCCCAAATAATATCACCTTGTTCATTCATTATGCTTGAATCGGCAAGTACCCCCAAAAAGTAAGGAGTATTTATGACACTGTAGATATTATCCGAAGCAAAACCAACGCTAAATGGAGTGTCTATTTTTGATACATTGAAATTTTCGTCTAGAATAACCAGTCTATATTTTAAATTTCTTTCCAAAAATACAGCACGGTTATTTTTATACACAATATTTCTTGGATTAACTATAGACCAGTTTTCTTCTGTACTATAGGTAAAGAGGTTTTTTCCTTCTGTATCAATAACGAGAAGTTTAGTAACATCATATTGACTTGTATCCTGAACAAAAGCTTTACCTTCCGAAAACGGTGCAACGTCCTTATAAATATTTTTTATTTTAACCTCGCCATTTTCGTTTATATACCCAATATTATTTTTATAAATAAATGGTATAAGTCCCTCGTTATCATCTATATCAAGCCAATAATCGCTCTTTTCAACATAGCCGAAGTTTTCTGAGCCATTAAACTTATAGATATTATCAAAATCAACGTCACCATTTGATTGCAACTTAACGAGCGATACATTTTTTTCATTTGTTACATTATCGCTTGTTACACTACTAATTTCTTCCACCGAGTTTTCAGAGGGCTGTATCGAATCGTCATTTTGGTCTGAGCTATCCGATACAAGCGAAGTGTAACTTGAAATCGACTCCTGTAAATTTTCGGTGTTGCTATTTTCAGCAGTCGTTCCGCAGGCGGCAAACGAGATTGTCGTTGAAAGTGTCAATAATACGGTCAGTTTTTTCTTAATTTTGATTTTCATTTTTACATACCCCCAAAAAATAAAAAGTGTGTACAACCGAAGCTGCACACACCGAAAAACGCAAACTCCGATTGTTGTCACACAAATCTAATCAGAACAGGTATCACACCATACATTCATCATGTGGAATTTGCATTTTTACCAAATTCAATAGATGAATGTACAAAAGGGTACAGTACCCCTAATAAAAAAGGATACCTACTTCCGATTATTCAGATTTGTGTGACAACATCACATTAACACATTTTCCTGTGAATTGCAATAGAAAATATCAATTTTTATCCTAATTATAAATTGCAATATAAAATGTCCGTGAAATTAAGCGAAATTTAATTAAATAAGCTCATTGGAAGATAATCCACCCAAAATACGGTGAGGATGATTGCTGATTCAATGATAAATTGGTTTAAGCCTCTCCGAATGGAATTTGCTGATATCCGCCCCTTTGGGATGAATTTTCTGATGAAATACCGGAATTCCTGTTCGGGTTTTGTTCTCTTTTTATTATGAATATGGTTGTTTATATCTATTTAGGGATATGAAAATATACAAATAGTTTATTATTAAATAAATAATACAAAATGTAAATAAAAATTTTAATTTTTTTTAAAAAAACACTTGCTTTTTTTTTACAGAGGTGTTATAATAACAAAGTCGTCAGGTGAGGCGATAAAAAATAAGAGAAGTCGGTGTTGATGACGTTGAGGGTCCACCCGTTCCCATGCCGAACACGGAAGTTAAGCTCAATGGTGCCGAAAATACTTGGATGGTGACGTCCCGGGAAGATAGGAAGATGCCGACATTATAAAGCAGCCGCCCAATAGGGCGGTTGTTTTTTCATAGCATTTTTGTTGCGTCAGAGTTTGATATATAAAATACTGAAGGAAATATACGTATGGCGAGTGATGTTTTGTATGAAGCAATGAAATTGGCGGCAAAGAATAGAAAAATAAAGGCTTCGCCCCGGCATGATTTGTACAAAAGAGTCGATCCGTATTTTTTCAATGTATTTTATGCAGCACAAAATGAGGATGAACTTAAAACCGAAAATGTTAATATTTGTTCGGATATTGGTTTGAAATACTGTCGCTTTGACGAATTGCGTATCGGTATTATAGAACCGGACAAAGACTGTCGGTTCACAGATAAGATCAGGGCAAATTTCCAATATTTCATTTTGTTCCTTTTACTGAAACTGTACGGTACCGTATCAGATGCTTTGCCTGAAATTTCATCATCGGATCGTTTAGTGTATTTAATCTAATTTGTTTTTCCGTTTTTTGAAATAATATATACCGCAGACGGCAATAACCGCGGCAGATATACCCCTGAGTATCCATGCATATGTTCCGTGCAGCAGGTCGGCTTCGACAAATTCATTTGCAAGCCACCAACCGCCGAGGAAAAGAAAATATATGCTGATTGGTATTATAATTTTACCTTCCCTCCTGAAACGCACAAAAAGTATTATTCCCACAATAAACCATAAAGCGGCATAAACATAACCCATAAAATCAGCTCCTTAAGTATATAGGAATTATTTTCTTTTTTTACTGCGGTCGGGGTTTAACATTATGCTGAGGATGAAATACAGTGCTATGGCGATAAGTCCGCAGTAATGAATTATATCCATAAAGACATTATCGGGTATCATCTGGTCAAAAGCATAATCGGTCAGTATCCATATACCCTCGAAAAGAAAAAATAATGCAACCGGACGATAAAATGCAAAGCTTCTCATCCTGGGACTGAACATTATGGTTGTTGCGGCAAGGCAGGCAACAGCGGACATTATAGCAAGAATCATAAAAATCACACTCCTGTTTCTACATAATAAGAATTATACAATTTATTAGGGAAAAAATCAAGACTGTTATGTTTTTTGGTGTAAATACTAAAATATATACAAATTGAAATAATCTAATATAATATACAATTAGTATATAATTTACATGATGTCGGATATTTTGAAAAGAAATTGTATTTATACGGATAAAAAAATGTTATGTTTTAATTTAAGCGGTTGAAAGTTTGGCATTATTATGATAAAATTCTAATTGTATGGTTTTATAATAAATGTAAAAATACGGGAAGGGGAAGAAATATGTGCGGATTATGCGGATTTACGGGTGAAGTTATTGACAGGGATAAGATCCTTGAAAACATGACTGATGTTATTACTCACAGAGGCCCGGACAGTGTGGGATATTATAAGGACAACAGAATATCCATGGGGTTTCGCCGCCTTAGTATAATTGACCTTGAGGGCGGGGATCAGCCAATTTACAACGAGGATAAAACTCTTGTTCTTATGTTTAACGGAGAAATATACAACCATAAGGAGCTTCGTGAGGAGCTTAAGGAAAAAGGACATAAATTCTACACAAATGCGGATTCCGAGGTTCTTGTACACGGCTTTGAGCAGTGGGGCGAAAAGCTTCTCAACAAGCTGCGGGGAATGTTCGGATTTGCAATATACAATACAAAGGACGGTTCACTTTTTATTGCAAGGGATTTTTTCGGGATAAAGCCCATGCATTATGCCGTCATAGACGGTGAGCTTATATACGGCTCGGAGATAAAGAGTATTCTTGAACATCCGAAATACGAAAAGAAATTCAATTATAAGGCACTGGACAATTATCTGTCATTTCAGTATGTCGTTCCGCCGGAAACCTTTTTTGAGGGGATATACTGTCTTCTTCCGGGGCATTATATGTGGTTCAGGAACGGCAAGGTGACAACAACAAGATATTTTGAGGCAACATTTGAGCCGGATTACAGTCTCACTGAAAAGGAAGCTGTTGATAAGATAGAGGAAGTATTTGAAAATTCTGTCAATGCACATAAAATCAGTGATGTTGAGGTCGGCTGTTTCCTTTCAAGCGGAGTTGATTCAAGCTACGTATCAACCTATTTTGCCGATCAGAAAACCTTTACCGTAGGCTTTGATTTCGGAGAAAGGTATAATGAGATAAGCTGGGCAGAGGGTCTTTCAAAGGAAATAGGTGTTGAGCATCATACTCATCTCATAGGCTCTGAGGAATTTTGGGAAGCTGTGCCGAGGGTTCAGTATCATATGGATCAGCCGCTTGCCGACCCGTCATGTATAGCCCTTTATTTTGTGTCGAAGCTTGCGAGTGAATACGTAAAAGTTGTTCTTTCCGGTGAGGGAGCTGACGAGCTTTTCGGTGGCTATACGGTATATAATGAGCCTCATGTGTTCAAGGTTTATCAGAAAATCCTCCCCGAGAAGCTGCGTTATGCACTTGCAAGGAAGGCCAAGAAATGGCCGCATATCAAGGGTAGGGGATATATACTCAGGGGTGCAAGAAAAACCGAGGATAAGTTTATCGGAAATGCATTTATGTATGATGACGAGGAAAAAAGGAAGATACTCAAGGATAATTCCATAGTAACACGTCCTCAGGATCTTTGCCGCAAATATTACGACAGGGTAAAGCACTATGATGAGGTTACAAAGATGCAGTATCTTGATATAAACCTTTGGATGGTGGGAGATATTCTTCTTAAAGCCGACCGCATGAGTATGGCCAATTCTCTTGAACTGCGTGTACCGTTCCTCGACAGGGAAGTATTCAGGGTTGCAAGAACGATACCGACAAAGCTTCGTATTGCACACGGAACAACAAAATATGCCATGAGAATGGCGGCTCTGCGTCATTTGCCGAAGGCAACGGCACAGAAGCCCAAGTTAGGTTTTCCTGTTCCTACAAGGGTATGGCTCAAGGATAAGAAATACTATGAAAGGGTAAAAGAAATGTTTACCTCTCCGACAGCGGAAAAATTCTTCAACACCGACCTTATAGTGTCCTATCTTGACGATCATTTTAACGGCAAGGATGATAACAGCCGCAAGGTGTGGACTATATATGTATTCCTTTTGTGGTATAATATTTACTTCGGGGACGAGGATAAAGTGAATAGACCGGATGGAGTGACATTACCGTCAAATAACTTATAAAAACCCCAAAGAGTAAATATTGTATCCTGATGTATATGATTATTGCTATATCAAAATATATGAAAGGATCGGTATGATTCGTGCTTAATTGCAGTCATACAAAAATGATACTATGTTTTGCTTACTATGGTATTTGGTAACAGTTACTCTTAGTTTCGCCGGTGCTGTTTGGATTTATAGCATTGTGGGAAATATTATCGCTGCGGACTCAACTTTTCAATCAGCAGAGGCGGAAGCTTTCAAAACATGGCTTTTGGAACAGGAAAAACAGTTTATGGATACTGACGGTTGGAATAAAATTCTTGTCTGTGGAATTATTACTGCGATTGTTTTAATATTGCCGTTATGCTGCAAACTTGACAGTTATGCTCGTTTGTTGCCCGGAGGGGAGTTCCTTGAGGATAGAATAGGTGAAAGTCCGTTTGAGGATTTGTGGTTTCTAAGACTTTTGCCGGGTATGGTTTTTTCCGCTTATTTGGCATTAAGAATTGTAGTTTCGCTCTTTTATTCGCAGGCTGAATTTGATATTGAAAGTTTTAGCCTGTTCGGAGAAAATTATAATATATTTCAATGGATTACACAAATATCATATTTCCTTATAATTTTACTTTTGATTTTCCTGGTATTCGATTCATTTCTGAGTGCCGGTTTTATCGGAGGGATATTTCATCTTGCTGCGGTACTGACTTCAAATATATTGAGCTTTGTATTATTCTTTGTTATATTGATAACACTGCTGTCGGCAGTGCCGGTTGCAATAGGGATGATCTTAACCGTGCTTGCGGTTATAGGTGTTTTTTCGGCAGGTTACCGTGTTGTATATGTATATTATTATTAAAATGCTCTGCTTCGGATTATTTTATAAACCGGAGCAGAACATTTTTTATAAGAGGGTAATTGTAATCTTTGTTTAATTTGCCTATAACAATTATTTTTTGAAAGTATTATAATTATACTATATAGAGTGCGGTGGAAGGAGGCGATAGTGTGTTTGAAGCAGGAGATACTGTTATATATGGCTCTCAGGGAGTTTGTAAAATAACCGGAACAGAGCAAAAAAGAATAGGCGGCAAATATGTCAACTATCTGGTATTGCACCCTGTGTATGATGAAAATTCAACTATATTCGTTCCGGCAGATAATGAATCACTTATTGGAAAAATGAAGCCTGTTCTTTCTGAAGAGGAAGTATATGACATGATAAATTCAATTTCCGAGGAGGAAATTATTGAGGCGGGCGATGATAATGAGCGGAGAGAGCAGTATCAGAAAATTATAACCGAGGGCGACAGATATATGCTTTTCAGACTTATAAAGACACTTTATCTGAAAAGGATCTCACAGGAAAAAAAGGGAAAAAAGCTGCATCAGTCGGATGAGGCGATATTGAAGCAGGCTGAAAAACTTTTACATAACGAATTTGCCCTTGTACTCGATATAAAGCCCGATGAGGTTTTTCCATTGATAATGAACAGTATTGAAAAGAAGAAAATAAGTTGAAATCAAAAAGCAGCCGCACGGTGCGAAAAAATGCACCTGTGCGGCTGTTTTTGATTCTGTATGATTATTCGCCCGTTTCCTCCTCGATATTTTCGGGCAGGGATTCGGCACCTATTGTTTCATGATGGTATGTCGGGACGATTTCGGCTATAATCCCTTCAACTGCTTCACTGTCATTTCTGTTTGCGGCATCATACAGTTTTTTCAGATGCTCGGTAAACATATCTACGCTAAATTCAATCGGTTTGCCGATATAGATTTTCTTATTGTCTGTTTTTGTTATGCCCTCCTCGTTGAGAAGAAGCTCCTCATAAAGCTTTTCACCGGGACGAAGACCCGTATATTCTATCTTTATATCTTCGTGAGGCTTAAAGCCCGAAAGACGTATAAGATTTTCCGCAAGTACCTTTATTTTGACAGGCTCACCCATATCAAGGATGAATATTTCTCCGCCCTTTGCAAGACTTCCCGCCGTAAGGACGAGTGATACGGCTTCGGGTATTGTCATGAAATAACGTATGATATCCGGGTGAGTCACGGTGACGGGGCCGCCTGTACGTATCTGTTCCTTGAACAGCGGTATTACGGATCCGTTTGAGCCGAGAACATTGCCGAACCGTACGGCGACAAAGTTGGTTTTGCTTTGCTTTCCCATCATTTGTATTATCATTTCGCAAATTCTCTTTGAAGCACCCATCACGCTCGTGGGATTTACTGCCTTGTCGGTTGAAATCTGCACGAAATTCTTTACATGATATTTGTCTGCGGTTCTTGCAAGCTTGAGTGTGCCGAAAATATTGTTTTTAACAGCCTCCTCCGGATTTGTTTCCATAAGAGGTACGTGCTTGTGTGCTGCGGCATGGAATACGACATCAATATTTTTCGTTGCGAAAATATGCTCAAGCTTTTCCTCGTCACGTACAGAGGCAATCTGTACCTCAAATGACAGATCTGTTCCGTGCTTCCTTATAAGCTCCTGTTGAATTTCGTATGCATTATTTTCGTATATATCAAGTATAATAAGGTGTTTCGGTCTGAGTCTTGCTATCTGACGGCACAGCTCAGAGCCTATCGATCCGCCGCCGCCTGTTACAAGAACGGTCTGTCCGATAAGATACTTTCCGTATTTTTCCGTATCAAATACAACAGGTTCACGTCCTAAAAGATCCTCAACCTCAACCTGTCTTATGGATGAGGTTATAGGCACACCGGCTGTCATAAGATTATATATATTCGGAATGATTTTTACCTCAAGGTGCGTCTTGGTGCAGGCATCGAGTATTCTCTTCTTGTCTGTTATGCTTATTTGCGATATCGTAAATAATATAACCTCGATATCGTATTCTTCACATATCTCGGGTATTTCATATGTTGTTCCGACAATTTTAACTCCCGATATACGACGGTGAAGCTTTTCCTTGTTGTCGTCTACTATGCATACGGGGATATATTCGTTACCCGGGGTTTTTGAAAGCTCACTCAACACAGACAAAGCACCCTCCCCGCCGCCTATGATCAGGAGACGCTTTTTTGCCTTATGTGCAAGGTTTCTTCTTTCCAGTATTTTGTTAAGACGGTAAATAATCCTGAACATCATAACAAACAGTGTTGACATAAGTGCAAATGTTATATATGCCCCCGTGCCGAGATTGTAATCCGGAATAAAAGCACCGAAAATCATTGTTATGACCATAAATGAAAGATTTGCCGTAAATGATGCTATCCCGGCATAGAAAAAGTCCTCGATATCAGCATACCGCCATAATTTGTTATAAAGCCTGAACAGAAGGAATACAACGGTGAAGCAGATATTTACTATAAATGCTCCGCCGAGGAAGATGTCGGTATTTTCCGTCAGCAAAAGGTTATCCCGACTTATTCCGTAGTTTATAATATACGAAAGATAATATGATAAATTCCAGAGCACAAAATCACATAAAAAAAGAATAATTCTTCTGTGCGAGCTTAAAGCGTTATATATTTTATGCATAAAATATTCATTCTCCGTTTTTTGGTGTCTTGATTTCAACACCATGATTTTTCATACCAAACCAAATTATATTACTTTTCCCGGAAAAATACAATAGCTTATGTCCTTTTATGCGGAAATTAAGTAAATAAAAACAGATAAGGTAAAATATTATTCATTTTTTCGACTTTTTAATTCCTGATAAGAATAATATAAATACCCGTATGTTCTATAATAATATCTTAGGTTGAAATGTATATTTGTGTAGAAAAACGTATTAATGACGGTTAATTTCTGCATATAAATATACCCGAGCTTTGGAAAGGAAGAACTGAGCATGGTAAGAATCGGTCTTGATATAGGATCCACAACCGTTAAGTGCGTAGTACTTGATGAGGACAATAATATATTATTTAACATATACGAGAGACATTATTCACAGATTACCGGAAAAATAGCAGAACTTTTAAAAATCGTAAGGACAAAAATACCCGAGGGTGAAACTGCACTTGTATCAATGTCGGGTTCTGCGGGAATGGGTGTAGCCGAGGCCTGCGGAATAGATTTTATACAGGAGGTATATGCCACAAGAGCTGCGGCAAATACATTTTTGCCCGATACGGATGTTGTAATTGAGCTTGGCGGCGAGGATGCAAAAATTCTTTTTCTTTCGGGAGGAATGGAGGTACGTATGAACGGCTCGTGTGCGGGCGGCACAGGAGCATTTATCGACCAGATGGCAACTCTTCTCAACGTGCCTATCGAGGAGCTTGACGGTCTTGCCGAAAAGCATGAAAAAACCTACACGATAGCCTCACGCTGCGGAGTTTTTGCTAAAACCGATAT
>CANQAJ010000089.1 GCA_947589365.1 uncultured Clostridia bacterium
TCAGCTTCGGACTGCTTTACAGCCGCAATATGTATCTCCTGTATGAGATTTTTTAGGATATCCTCAATACAGAAAAAAGGCAATCCCGAATTGTTGCATAATTCTATTAAACTCTTAACAAAATCCTCTCTTGCCAATGTTATTGGTTTCTGGATATTTTCCATTTTATTCCTCCTATATATATACCGGTTCATATTCAATTACTTCCTCGGTCTGAAGTTTTACTTCTCGCTTTGATTTAAGTAAATCTACAAATTTCTGCTTTTCTGCTAATGAGTATTTGGCATAAACATCATCGTTTGATACAACAGCACTTTGCTTTGTCATTACGGATTTTCTGCTGATATTGTTATTTGTTATTGATGATAACTCCTGTATCGCCTTTATGATATATGGTATTAACTTTATCTGATCTATTGATAGCTTTGATGTTTCTTTGTCCTCGTGTACCAAATTGGGAATAATCTCCTGCAACTGCTGTGCAATCATACCAATATTTTCGTGCTTATTATCCTCGATCCAGTCAAATGACTTCAAGTCTATTTTATTTAATAAATCTAAAGCATTAATATCAGTGTCACATATATTTGTTTTTAGTCTGATGTCAGAATTATTCAATATTGAATAATTATGTAAGTCAATATTGTTATAACAGTCAAAAATCAAGTCTGGGCTATTACCAAATATATACTTTGTATCTGTTATTTCAAAACAACCACCACTTCCCTTAACTTTTGCTGTTTTGCCTACTATTGATACTTCATGTGTTTCTGAGTATAATCCAGCATTACCGTCCTCATATTTTGCTGTTCGTACATTCTCATTTAAGTAAACAGTACTATTAAAATATACAGGACTATCACAGTATGTTGTGTCCATAAAATGTATACCCTGTTTGTTTCTTATATTGTTTGCAAAAAATATAATTTTTACATTATAATTACCATTTTCTTCATCTTGATATCCCCAACCCATATAATCAGCGCCGTACTGCAAATCAAACATCAATCCTCGGAATGATGTATCTCCAGCCCAACCGTTCGTTCCAATTTTTCCTATTGTTGAACCTTTATAATAATACCAATTTCCTGTATAGGTAAGTTTCATTAACAACGAATCATAACTGGTAGTTTCATCTTCATAAATTCTTAATTCGCCATTATTGAATTGAATATATTTATCAATGTTATTCCATGCTATTTGAACAGAGGTAGAATTTTGTTCTATAAGAGTCCCAAAATCGTCCGAACTTACCTTTAACGCAATCTTATCCGCATTTTGAGTAATTTGGCTTTGCAAATTCTCTACATCTGATTTAACAGAACTCTTAATTTCATCTGCTGTTTGCGTTATGCTTGACGATAACCACTCTTCTTTCTCTGTTGCACGGTTTACCTCTAATTGAATTTTATCCTCGGTCTGAGTTATTCTGCTATTTATACCGTTGAAATCCTCATTTGCCGATAAATCAACACCCGAACCGTCTAAATGTAATAATCCCTCATCGTCTAAATAAAGCAAGTCTTTATTTTTATTTGATATTACAAATAACTTTTTATCATTTGGATTTGCCCTAATCGTATTTACATTGTTAGTCAAAGTAAGACCGTCAGTGTCAACAATAAAGTTGTTAGAACTATTATATATTTTGAGTTGTTCGCCTAATATAAGTTTTCCAACTATGGTTTCAGCATTAACACCATATGCTTGTTTCAGTTTATTTGTTTCGGGGTCGAAATAATAATAAAATCCTACGGCAGTTCTGATATTCTTCCAATTATTATCCGTAATCGCAAGAGTAGAATTTATTATTTTTAACTGACAATCATCAATTTCCTCTAAAACCGGATCATATTTTTGAAATAGCATACCGTGAGAATCACACGTGTAAAATTGGTTATCGGATTTACTTATTATTTTAGTGTTAGTAGCATCCAATCCGTTTTCTACCCAATTATCTATAATTTTATTCTTTTTTTCACCCTGTTTGACTTGATGACTGACTGCACCATATGATGTTGATATACTCTTGCTTTGTGATAAGATACTTTCAATATCCGAGGAATCATTCTGTGCATTAATAACATCAGAAAATGTTACATTAACATTTGTCAGGTCACTATAATCAATTTCATAATCGAGTAAACGCAGACGATATACATTATTATCTATTTTTATTCTAAGCCAGTTTCCAACCTCAAATTGATCAACTAATGACTTAAATTCTTTCATGACCAACAGGTTTTTTAATGTTGTAGAAATACTATGCTGTAATGTTGCAGATTTTATAATTTCTTTTTTGGCTTCTTCAATGAACTCTAATGCTCTCTTAAACAGTTCTGCATTATCCAAGCCGTCTGATATGTAATTATCGTTTTGGAATGTATTTTCCCTTCTGTATGCAGAAAATTCGAGCCATAAATCTTCTCCGAGATATTTTTCAAAGTCTGTTTTATTTTGAATATTCTCTTTCTCGTTTGACAAATAAGTCTGTAATCCGTTTGTTTTAACAGTACCGTCAGAATTTTTAACACCTGTAATAATTGAAATTTCTGTTTCCCTTGTTTTAATTTCGGATTCAATATAGCCTAATTTTTCATAATAGGGGATATACATTGTTTCATATAAATTAACTTCCTGTCCAAGCCATGTATTTTCATCCGCCACGCCTTGTTGTACTAAAATATCAAGACAACTTTGGCAGCTATCATAAAAAATTTTTAACCTTGATAAACTATACTTTTTTAGTTCATCTTGAAATTCTATTTTTGACAGATTAAATAATTCTATAATACTTGTAGCTTCCGTATCATTATCAGTAAGTGATTTGCTCAAAACTTTATCTATTTTTTGTTTGACATATTTTTCATAGTCATCATTTATTACAATATATACTTTTTCGGAATCTGCACTATCTTCCGAATCGGAGTAATTACTGATTGTAAATACACCGCTCCAGCTATTATTTGAATATTCTGAACTTTTTATTTCAACACGATATTTTGTATTTATAACAGTTTTAGCCATTGCCAAAACAGCACTGTCGGCAGTTGAAGATGAACATATGCTTAAATCCTGAACAGCAACGGGCGATAGATTATCTCTTGTTAATTTTTTGATTTCTTCTTTTGCAGAGGTTTTGGACATATTAATATCGGGCATAAGTCCGTTATTCAGGTATAAGTAAAAATCTAAAGTATCATAATACGCTTGCATTACTGCGGGATATCCGGTTATAGGATATTCTATTTTTTTATATTTATCTGTAAGTGGAGAATACTTTTCTACTAACTTATTGTACTTGTCGAGTACAAGTTGACTGATGTTCGCAACGTAATCTTTTTGATAATATTCGTATTCTGCATCGTACTCCGATAATTTTTCAGCTAATTCACTTGACATATCAGACTTAATGTTATCCGGAATATACCATAAATATGCACTACCGTTAGGATTACAATTACTAATGGTAGCCGTCATCAGATCATCACCGGCAACAAGCCTGAAACAATTTTTTACCGAACCGTTATCAGTAGTATATGTTATACTGTCAGCTAAATTATTATTTGTTATGAAAATTCCCGTATCATGCCCATAACCTGTCAGTATATTTTCGCTTCCGCAATGACTGCAATGTTTCAAAAATGAACCTCTTTCGCCGCATTGCAGACAATAGCTTTCTAAATCATATACACTAATTCCTCTGACAATATTTCCATTATCATCTGATTTACATTCTATTTGAAAAAGACAATGTATCTCTTCTGCAATTTCTTGGAATGCATCATAAATTGATTTATTATCAAAACTGAATGTTCTTTGAATATTTTTTATACTCGTTTCGACATAGAGTATTTTATAGTGGGGAGCTTTTTCCATTATTCTGTTTAACAGTGATGCCGCCGGTTTATTTTCATTATACAATACCGTTGCCTGATAATCTTCCCTCGCAATATCATTTTCGGTATTGATTTTTATATTATAAAGATTAATTTGTGATAGTTCGGCTTCTCCGAGAGATGTCGCAGAAACATTCTTTACCAGTCCGTTTTCTTCATTGGTTTCTACATATATCTCATACCATAAATTCCATTCTTTGCACCACAACAGTTTAAAATCGGTTAAATTATCCCATATATACGAACTGACATTATTTTTTATTTTATGTACGGCAAAAGTTATTGTCGATGGGGAGTTTAATGAATTTTTAAAATTAATATCCACTCCGGGTATCAATCCTATTTTTTTACCTTTTCTTGTACCTAATACAAATGTTGGCGTTTGCGGAACATTCGACTCATCAAATCGAATTTTTACTGCCATTATAGAACCTCCTTTACTACGGTGAATCCTGTATGATAGGATAATACTCAATTTCTAAAGTGCATGGCAAAGAAACTGTTATAGTGTTGAATCTGTCAATGAATGTATTGCCGATTTTTAAGAACTCATAATTAAAATCATTCCAAATATCATGTGCATTAAGAGAAGAATTTATAATCTCTGCATCGCCGTCAACAGTAATTATTTCACCTTTTGTACAATTATTAAACGTCATTGTACTGTTTAGTAATTCATTTTTTATGGTAAGATTTCCACTTTCTGAACAAATTATCTTTATATTCGGGGCAAAACTGCGTACTATATTAGAAAAATCATACAGGCGAAACGGTTTTGTAATGTCTGAAATATTTTCATGATATATGATTTTTTCGCCGTAGGCAAAAGGCTTATCAGTTATTAGAGTTAGTTGTAAACCATAAAGTTTTTCACTTATCATTATTTTTTGAAAAGTAAATGTACCGCAATAATATCTTGTTTCCTTGTCAATATCATCATAAATGAAATATACCTGTAAAAATTCCTTTCTGTTGAGCCACCTCGATATTTCTAAAAATTCATCATCGGTTATCTCCAAATCATCAAATTCATCAGGATTTTTGCATATATCAAAAGTTGTTTGCAAACCGTCCTCATAGCTTGAATTAATAAGAGAAAATGTTTGTCCGTTTCTTTTTGAAACCTTTTCAAAGGTAAGCTGTACTCCTGCATCTGCAACCTCAACATCGGTCGAATAATTGAAATTACACATTATAAACCCAAAATCACTTAAACGTATATTATCATATTCAAAATCTACAGCACGCATAAATCCACACCTTCCTTAAATTTTTGTGTAAATAAATTTGTAAAAAAACGGGTAAATGTCAACTACTAAACCTTAAAGCAAAAGTCATACAAGAGAAATAAAACTCCTGTATGACTGCTTTTTTGTAATTTATTATCATGACCGAATTATAAAATAGGGAATAGGGGAGGAGGCACATTATGTATCAATCCCAATTGTATTTATATTTTGACAATGAACTTTTACCGTTTATTCTGCCTATAGTCATATCCTGTATCATACGTTCAAATTTACGGTCTTTTTGAAGTTTAGTGACAAAATCGTTATAATCCTCTATATGCTCTATATTTATACCGCCAAGATTTATAGTTTGATTAACAGACGGATTAGCGGAATTGATAAAATCTTTTCTCATATCAAACGGCAATGACACCTGTGGGGCGGTCAGACCGTTTACAGCCATATTCCGATAATACTCATTTATTGGTTGATTTGCAAAGGTCAAAGGTTGTTGTGCCTTTTCTCTTAATATATCTCTAAGATCTATAAAGTTTTTAGTATCATCGGAGTTCAAAACTAATTCCGGTTTCGTTGGTGTACCGTCAAGCTGTGCAAGACCTGTATAATCTACAAGTCCGCCTGTTTTATATTTCTTAACATCACCCTTTTTAAACCAACCTGTTACACCGCTGCTTGCCTTATACCAACGAACCTTGTAATAGCCGTTATTTTCGCCAAGAACAATATAATAAGGTTCATCTGAATAATACTGATTTAAGCCTTTGCCGCCATAGGAGCTTGCGTATATCTTTGCACCTTTGGCATTTATTTTTGTTCCTGTTTTTATATTATTACTTGTTGAATTTTTATTTTGACTTGGAGATTTATTGCCGGTATTCTTATTTGTATTTGTTTTTGTATTTGTTTTTGTATTTTCACTTTTGCTTGTACTTGAATTAGTGTTATTTTTATTTGTATTATTTTTATTGGTAGGATTGTTTGAAGATGTACCGGTTTTATTACTCTTGCTATTGGTTGTAGTTGTCGGTGTTTTCGTTGTCGCAGCATTGGTTGTTGTTTTATCACCGGCTGCTATAAGATCTGTCAATTTGGCTTGTATAGCATTAAGTACAGCATTTATACTTGTAAGCTGTCCGGTAAAGTTTGAACTGTAATTTGCCACAATCGAACCGTTTACCGCACCGTTACCATTCCATATATTTCTTATTTCAGAAGATAAAACATACCCTGCATCTCCGGCAACGGACTTTATTGTTTCATTTATTTCTTTTGAGTTGAGGTTTACAGCATTTGTTACATCGCATATCAAAGTATCTACATTATCAAGACGGCTATTGAGAGTTTCTTCGTATTCATCATAGAGATTATCAAGTAATTCTTTTGTATCACTGACAGCCTTTTCATATTCGGTTTGTTCAAGATCCTCCTGTGCTTCTTGTAAATCAACCTGTATTTGCTGAATTTTTGCTTTCGTTTCTTCGGAGGTATCGCCCTCATAGGCAGCTAACTGTTTTTGGAGCGTTGATATATCCGAGGTTTTGTCATTGATTTGCTTTTGGTAATCATATAAATTCTTTGCAGAATCAAGACTTTCCTCATATGTATCAATAAGTTCCTTTAGGGATTCAAGCTGTAAGTCTATACCTTCCTTTACCAAGTCTACAATAGCTTGTTTTTCTTTTTCAGCCGCAAGTATGGAATCCTGTTGCAGTTTTAGTAATTCCTCTTTACGTTCGATGAGTTTAGTGTCATATGGGTCTTTTGCCATATCACGGTTGATTTTTGATATTTCGGCAGCATATTTATCAGCTTGTGCCATATAGACATTATAATTCTGAGTATGTAGCCCCATAGTTGCTTTGCCTTCAGAGGTTATTTTCCCGTTATCCTCGTGCAGTTTTGAATTACTCATTAAATCTACAAGAAAATCCGCCTCTTGGGTAAGTTGTGATATTCTGTCCTGCAAGAAATCAAAATATCCCCATTGAATTTCCCTCATCTGCTTGGAATATTCTATAAGTTTGATATTGGCTTCGTCAATAGCCTCGGATACACTGTTAATGGCATCCTGCATTTCATACCATTCTTCACTGCCTTTTTGTACATTTCCGGAACTTATGGCTGTGTTAAAGGAAATTTGCAGATTTTTCAATTCACCTTGTAAATTCGAGATATTTTTTCTTTCGTTATCTACTAAAGCTGAATAATATTTAAGGCTTGCAAGATATCCCTTTTCCTCAAGTTCATTGTTTTTTGATTCATAAGTATTGGAGGTATGCTCTATCAATTTACCTTGATTTTCATAACTTGTTTGAATGTCATTGAATTTTTCAACAGATAATTCATGAATATTTCTTTTCAGCTCGGCAACTTTGGTATTACCTTCATCAATTATACCTATCCATTCATACCACTCATTACTGTATTTTTGTATATCGCCGCTTTTTATTGCCTTGTTGAGGCGTGTCTGCAACTCGGATATTTCCTTTTTTGTGTATGAAATTTGTTTATTGTATGAATCATTCAAACCGCTGTAATTCTTTGATTTATTGCGTGTTGTATCATCGTCCGCTGTGGTTATCTGACTTATTGTATTTTCTATTGAGTCTATACGATTATCCCATAATGTTTGGATGTGTTGCAGTTCTTCAACAGCTAAATCATGTATGGATTTTCTTAGGTCACGGACAGATATATTGCAATCATCTATTTTCTGAGTCCATGAATACCATTCATCACTATAAGCCTTTATTAAACCTTGACTTACTAAGGAATTAAGGGTTGACTGTAATTGCTTGGCTTCTTTTTCGGTCTGAGCAATCTGTTGGTTGTAGCCTTTTCTGATACCGCTATAATTTTTATGTATATACTGTGTATCAGTATCAAGGCTGTTGTAGTATTCAACGTCACTATTTGCAGCATTAATTCTATTCTGATAATACTGTTCAACATTACTCAGCATTTGCTGTGCATATTCTTTTTCGGTTTCTTTTAAATCAGCTACAGCATTTTTACAATCAATAGCCTTATCATACAATTCCTCATAACGATTTACTTTTTCTTTTAGGTCATCATTTATGTTAGTTATATCCTGAATAGCATAACCGCCGTTTTGAATCCACTGCACCCAATCTGAACTTAAACCGATATTATTTGCTTCATTCATGTACGTTTGATATGCTCGTTCGTTGGCTGCTATTTCGTCACTTATTGAATTTATCGCTTTTCTTAATTGGCTGTTTTGGTTAGTAAAAGTAATATAATCTTTGACTTTTGAAAATACTTCTTTAGTATTTTGTGCAAACTTCTTTAGTCGGCGTTCTATCCAATCAATATACTCACTTGCCTTGCTCTCGTCAACATCGCCGTTATTTCCGTTATCACTGCTGCTACCGGTACCACCGTCCGATAAAACATCGGCAAGCATATTATCCCATTGTTTCGTATCAATCTGGTATGCCTGGACTATTTGCGATAAATTTTCTTCAAGCTGCTTATTACCCTTAGAGGTAAAAGTATCATTTATCATGTATTGTTCAAAATCATCATATGTCAATCCCGAACTTGATAAAATTGAATTGATTTCTTTTCGTACCTCATCGGCGGCATATAAAATTCTTTTTCCTTCTACTCTATCAAAATTAACACCGCTCTTTGTGGGATCTTCTAAAAGTACACTTCTTGCTTTGGTAAACGCTTCGGAGGTTCTGAAATTCTCTAATATTGCAGCTTTTGCTTCGGCTATATTTTTGTAATTTTTCAGGTCGGTATTATAGTATTTAGCAAAATCATTTATAAGACTGTTTTGTTTAGCTAATAATTCCGCATTTGTATTTTGTAATATTGCCTGTTTTGTTTCTGAAATTTTGCCCCAGTTTGCCAAATCAACACCGTAAAGCTGTTCAATGACGGCAGTTTGATTTTCGATGTCTTTAATGGCGTCCTGCAAATATTCTTTATTTGTATTTTCTTTCTTTTTTACTTCTTTTGTATATGCCTCTGTATCGGATTTATAAAATACATTATTGTACAGTGATTTATAGGCTTCTTTTTGTGTTGATATATAACTGTCAATAGCAGATTTCATACCGTCTGTATCATCAATATACGGACGTATGGGTATATATGTGTCATCTGTGAGAATAGTATCAATACTTGATTTAGACAGGTATCCGTTATCTGATATTTCTTTCTTAAAGCCTATAAGTGTTTCTATACTTCCTGATACACCGCTTAGTGCCGTCTGAATATTCTCTATTGAAGTTTTTGTATCTTTAAGTTCCGTTTTTAATGTCTGCAAATAGGAAATCAAGCTTTGAATAGCACTTTTTTCGTCCTCGGACATATTACTCATGTCAATTGCTTCAAGCTGCTCAATCAGTTCTTGAGGTCGTTCACTTATGACCTTATCAATACCTTCAGCCAAATTTCCGAACTTTTCGTCAGTCCAATCGACATATTTACCGAGAGTGGGGAACATATCAACTAATTCTGCAACATCACTGTCTTTTAAATCACCGTTACAAAGATTTTGATAGGCTTCATTTAGTTTGTCTATATCAGAATATATTGTTTTTAATTCTTCGGATTGTTCTTCGGATAGAATATTAGCTGTTTCACCGTTTGCTGCTACCTTCTGCTGTACAATTCCTAATTTTAAAAGAGCATTTATATAATCCTCGGTCGTTATTGCGGCTGTGTTTGTATATTTTGCAACATCATTATATGTTTTAACGTAACCATCAATAGTTCTCCATATATTTTGCTCATTTGCGTTTAAATCTAGAGGATTTAACTCGACTTTACTTTGTATTTCAAGTAAGTCCTCATATTTTAATCCTTTTTTATCTGCTATATCCTTGATTTCATTAGAGCGTGTTCACATAAAAAGAGCATCAAAAATCATAGCCAACATAATGACAGAGAGAAAAATTGAGTCAAGTT
>CANQAJ010000090.1 GCA_947589365.1 uncultured Clostridia bacterium
GACTTTACGGAAGAAGCTCAGGAAGCAAAGCAGCCCGAGGAGGAAAAGATAGAGTCCCCCGTATATGACTTTACGGAGGATGCTCAGGAAACGAAGCAGCCGGAAGAGGAAAAATACGAGTCGCCCGTATATGATTTCTCGGAGGAGTCCGAACAGGAAGAACAGCCTGAAAAAGAAGCCGAATCCGGTTCTCCCGTGAATGATTTTGCAGGAGATACTGAGCAGCAGCCGGAAGAGGAAAAGCAGGAGCAGTCCGAACAGACGGCTGAAAAGGAGGAGGAGCAGAAGCATCCCGAACCGACAACTCAGACTCCGCCGGAGGCAGCTCAGCCGAATATGAATCAGAACCCGCAGATGCCATGGGGATATAATCCGTGGATGCCGCAGGGACAGCAAATGCCCGGACAACCGGGAGAACAGCAGATGCCGTGGGGATATAATCCGTGGATGCCGCAGGGACAGCAGATGCCCGGACAGCCGGGAGAACAGCAGATGCCGTGGGGATATAATCCGTGGATGCCGCAGGGACAGCAAATGCCCGGACAGCCCGGAGAGCAGCAGATGCCGTGGGGATATAATCCGTGGATGCCGCAGGGACAGCAGATGCCCGGACAGCCGGGAGAACAGCAGATGCCGTGGGGATATAATCCGTGGATGCCGCAGGGACAGCAAATGCCGAATCAGCAGGCACCGCAGGGACAACAGATGCCGAATCAGCAGGTACCACAGGGACAGCAGGCACCACAGGAACACAAGGAAACTGCACAGCCCGTTCAGCCTGCACCTGTACGGAATGCCAAACCGGAACAGCCGACAGAGCAGACAGCAATACCCTCAAATGAGCCTATACCGGACGAGGCACCGACTCAGGTACCTTCAAATGCTCCTATCCCGGATGATAAAGCCGCATCTGCCGTGACAGAGAATAAAGAGAGTGCTCCGGTTACCGCAGGAGTGAGAGTGTTTACAAGCAATGATGCCCAGAGGTTCAGAGGTTCAGGTCATGCACAGGTACCCGAGGGATATCAGGTTATAGAGGATTGTGCATTTTCTACAAATGATACAATAGAGTCCGTTGATCTTCCCTCAACGCTTGTGAAGATCGGCGAAAGAGCTTTTGAGAACTGTACAAAGCTTATAAATATCGTGATACCCGAAAGTGTTACGGATATAGGTGCGGGAGCGTTTACAGGCTGTGTAAGCCTTCAGAAGGTTAATTTGCCGCAGAATCTGACAGAGATAAAGCAGAGTACTTTCAGCGGATGTTCTTCTCTCAGTGAAATAAATATTCCGTCAACAGTCAGAACTTTCGGAGGACATACGTTCCTTAACTGTGAGTCACTTACGGAAATGGTTATTCCGGATGGGGTTGAAGAACTCCCGGAGAATCTTTTCAGTGGCTGCCGTGGACTTGTTAAGGTGGTTGTGCCTGAAAGTGTACACGATATGAGGAAGAATGTGTTCAGCTGGTGTGAGGCACTTAAAACTGTAAATATTCCTGAAGCCGTAAAGGTTATCAGTAAGAATGCGTTTACAGGATGCTCTTCGCTTAAGACGGTTAATATACCTCATAATCTTGAGGTTATTGAGTATGGTGCATTCAGCAACTGCGGTACGCTGAAAAGTCTTGTGCTGCCGGATACACTTGTGACGATTGAGAATAATGTATTTAACGGCTCGAACAGAACTCTTAGAGTGACTTGTTCAAAAAATAACACAAATGTAAGGCGTTATTGCAGGATGAACCGTGTTAAGATTGAAAGTTCGGAAGGATAAATAAAATTGAATGTCGGGCGGCAGGAGAGTTTCCTGCCGCTTTGCGTATTTTTTTTGAAGATGTTGATTTTCGGGTACACCGGATAGTGTGTATGTTATATATCAAGGAGTTGGGAATTATGAGGTATTTTTCGGATGAAAAACTTGCGGAAATGAGAGAGATGGCTAAAAATGATTTCGATGAAAGCGGAAGAAGTATGTATCTTGCATATATTGAAAAAATAGAAATGCTTGACAAAAGAAATGATAAGTACGGCGATGCGAGGGAAGAACTGCTCACCGCAATAGCCGAGCTTGAAAAAGTGTCGGAGAGCTATGTTCATAGGGGAAAGGCAGACCCTAATGACGAGGACAATGATGCATTTGAATATGAAAATTATAATTATGACAAAGGTATATCGGATTAATTCATAAAATAAACAAAATTTTATTTATAAATGATTAAAGTTTTGTATAAATTTCCAATATCCTGATATTCATTACTGATTTTTTGGTTTATTGTTTATATGAATCTATCATTTCTTATGCTTATTCGACAAATATTTATGGTTCTGTATAAAACTTTTAAAAAAAATAACAAAAAACTATTGATAATTTTATTAAATGATGTTATGATTGACATGGAATAATTACCGTTGGTTACGGATTATCTTACTTGGTTCAACGGTATCAATTCTTATAATTATGCTAAAGGAGCGATAAACAATGAAATTGAAGAAAGTATTGGCACTGGCTATGGCTGCTGCCATGACAGGCTGTTTCTTTGCCGGATGTAATACTACCGACAACGGCGGCGGCAGTGACAACTCGGGTGGCGGAGCATCAAGTACGAGTGCCGGAGACAACGGAGACGGCGAAAACGCCGGTGGGGGATCTGTTTACTGGCTTAACTTTAAGCCGGAGGCAGACGAAACTTTGCAGGCGATTGCAAAGAAGTATAAGGAAGAAAAGAATGTTGACGTAAAGGTTCTTACGGCTGCATCCGGAACTTATGATCAGCAGCTTTCGGCAGAGATGGAAAAATCGGATGCACCTACATTGTTCGTTGTAGGTAATCCGGCAAAGGCTAAGCAGTGGAGCAGCTATACACTCGATCTGAAGGATACCGCTGTTGCAAAGGAGCTTAACACTGATGAGTACAACATCTACGATGGAGATAAGCTTGCAGCAATAGGCTACTGCTATGAGTGCTATGGTATCATCGTAAATCCGACTCTTGTAGAGCAGGCAGGTCATAAGGTCGATGATATCAAGAATTTTGAAACCTTGAAGACAGTTGTTGAAGATATACACAGTCGTGCTTCCGAGCTTGGTTTTGATGCGTTTACTTCATGCGATATGGATGGCGACTCGTCATGGCGTTTCACGGGTCATATGGCTAACCTCGAATACTATTATGAGGAAAAGGAAGCAGGTTCTACATGGACGGAGGCTCCTGCCACGATTACAGGCAAATATCTCCCGAACTTCAAGAATCTCTATGATCTTTGCATAAACAACAGCCTTACAGATCCTAAGGATCTTGCAACAGGCGGACATGATCCGGCTAATGAATTTAAAGAGGGCAAGGCAGCATTTACGGTACAGGGTTCTTGGGAATATTCAAGTTATGCCGAGAAGGTTCCGGATGCTAAGATGATACCTTACTACTGCGGAGTTGATGGCGAGGAGAAGGCAGGTCTTAACTGTGGTACAGAAAACTGCTGGGCAGTAAATGCAAAGGCTTCCGAAGAAAATCAGAAGGCTACGCTTGATTTCATGTACTGGTGTGTAACAGATCAGAGTGCATCCGAGATGCTTGTTGAAGCATTTGGTATTATGCCTTTCAAACAGGCTGTTGAGTCTACAAACGGATTCCTTAAGGATGCTGCAGCTCTTGAGGCAAACGGCAATTATGTAATGGACTGGGCTACAAACTATCAGCCGAACGTAGATGAGTATCGTAAAGCTTTGGTTTCTGCTCTTAACGCATACTGTGCTGATCAATCAGAAGCTAACTGGGATCAGGTTAAGGCTGCGTTCGTTGACGGTTGGGCAACACAATATGCAGCAGCTAATGCAGGTTGATTTATCTGTTGATGCTCGCTGAAGTGATTTTGACCTGATATAAACGGCGGGCGGAAGTGCCCGCCGTTTTTTATCCGGTTTTGGTTAAGGAGATGATTATTTTGGCTGAGGATAAAATTCCGACGATGGATGAGCCGGTGGATGTTTCCGAAGACGTAGCAGAGGAGGAAGTGGAAATAAAAGAAACCTTCTTACAGAAGCTGAGTCGCTTTTATTGGGGAAAAAACAGGAGCAGCCCGTTGACAAAACCTTTGAGAAAGTGGTTCCTGTTGTTCATCGGACCGGTTACGGCAGCGTTTATTATTGGTTTTGTTTGGCCGTTTGTACAAGGAATTTACTTGTCAATGTGTAAATTTCAGTTGATACAGGATGCGGAGTTTGTCGGATTTAAAAACTATATTTCCGCATTCAGTGACGCGAGTTTTATGCGTTCATTCTGGTATACGGCTTTGTTTGCTATAGTGAGTCTGATACTTATTAATGTTCTCGCATTTGCAGTTGCATATGTTCTTACTCTCGGTATAAAGGGCAGCAACCTTTTCAGAACGGTGTTCTTCATGCCTAACCTTATAGGCGGTATTGTTCTCGGATATATATGGTCGATGATTTTTGATGGCATTCTTTCACACTTCGGCACCTCCATAGTTCAGGACAGCACATGGGGATTCTGGGGTCTGATAATTCTTATGTGTTGGCAGCAGATTGGCTACATGATGATAATATATGTTGCCGGACTGAATGCTATACCGGAAGATATGCTTGAGGCAGCAAAGATTGACGGTGCGTCGGGTTGGCAATCTCTTTGGAGGGTTACTATTCCCAATATGATGCCTTCTATAACGATTTGTACTTTTCTTTCGCTCACCAACGGCTTTAAGCTGTTCGACCAGAACCTCGCTCTTACTAACGGTCTGCCGGTAGTTATGGAAGGCGGCGTAGGAATAAGTCAAACAGAAATGCTTGCATTGAATATTTATAACACCTTCTATGGCTCGAATATGTCTGCACGCGGTACTGCTCAGGCAAAGGCAGTTATATTCTTTGTTCTCGTTGCGGCTATAGGTCTTGCACAGCTTGCCTATACACGAAAGAAGGAGGTGCAGCAGTAATATGAAAACCGAAAATAAACCAAGAAAAAATACTGATGACGAAATGCCCAAAGCCGGAAAACTTTCGGGCGAGAAAAAACGTATGAAAGCTCTGACAGTTGTATTTTCGATCATCTGTATTGTTTACGTCCTTCCTGTTCTTGCTGTTCTTGTAAACTCTTTTAAGCTCAATACATACGTTAAAACAGATACGTTCAGTTTGCCTACCGGAGAGATGTGGGCCGGAATTTCAAACTTTATCAACGGTATGAATGCGGGTAACTATCCTTTTTGGAAAAGTGCATTATACAGTTTGGTAATAACACTGCTGTCCACTCTGCTGATAGTAATATGTACCTCTATGGCGGCATGGTATGTTGAACGAGTTAATTCACTGTTCTGCAAAATTATCTATTATCTGTGTGTATTCTCTATGGTGGTACCTTTCCAGATGGTTATGTTTACACTTTCAAAAACTGCCGACCAGCTCAAGCTCAATACACCGTGGACAATTCCGATAGTATATCTCGGATTCGGTGCGGGTCTTGCAATCTTTATGTTTGTCGGTTTTGTAAAATCAATACCCATTGAAATTGAAGAAGCGGCGGCTATTGACGGCTGCGGACCGGTAAGAACCTATTTTTCGGTTGTATTCCCTATGCTCCGCCCGACAATGATATCTGTCGGCATTCTCGAAATAATGTGGATATGGAATGACTATCTGCTCCCGCAGCTTGTATTGGATGTTAATGAGTATAAGACAATTCCGATACATTTGCAGTATCTTAAGGGAAGCTACGGTACCGTTGACCTCGGAGCAACGATGGCAATTATTCTTATGAGTATTATACCTGTTATAGTATTCTATCTTGTATGTCAGAAATACATTATCAAGGGTGTTGCTGCCGGTGCTGTAAAGGGTTGATAACAAACTTAAAAATTAACACATTTTCATCGGAACCGATATGGCGGAATTTTCTGCCGTGTCGGTTCTGTGTATTTATAACTGATATCCGAAAAGAATAATGAATAAAACATCAGCACATATCAGTTGATTTTATCAACAATATTGACAAATAATATTGCAAGTAGTAAAATGTAACTGTCAGGGTATTTTTAGGAAAACGATATGTTTTTTTTAGTAAATTATTTATGATCAGGTATTGAGGGTGGAAAATCTGTGTTTACTCATATTAAAGCGGGCGGACTTAATGATTTTTTCACGGAATTACGGAATCGCCCCGATAAGGGTGTGTACTTTTACAGAATTAACGGATATAATGAAACAATCAGGGAATTTATAATAAGGTATTACGATTCTGCGGCAAAAAACGGCGTTATAATCGAGGGTGGTATTCCCAACCCGGACAATAGGATGCTCTCGTATTATAACGAAATAATGGGTACAGCTTTCAGAACGGATGTAGGTTTTATATCCGTGAATCTGAAAAAATGGCTGCCGAGAATGAGTGTGTATCAGAATAAAGAGGTGGCTTCGGCTATATATGATACCCTGCGGAATCTGCGTGATAAAGGGAAAAGTGAAAGTGTACTTAAAAATGCATATATAAAATTCATGTGTTGGCTTTATTATAAATTTGAAAGAATTATAAGCAGACTTGGTGGGAATGATATCCCTAAGATACTTTATGAGGGCGATGTCGGCAGATATGAACTTCTGATGTTGAGAATACTTGCCTGTGCCGGCTGTGATATCATTATTTTGCAATATAAGGGTGACAGCGAATATCTGGAACTGGATCCCTCTTCGGAATATTCGTTTCCGCTGACTTTGCCTGATATGGGGGATTTTCCGTATGATTTCAGCCTTAAAAAAATCAGGGAGGAAAACAGGAGAAGGATAAACAGGCAGGCTTCTGTCGGCAGTAAACCCAAAATACGGGCGTGTACAAATGCATGGATGAAAGGGAACGGATTTGAGGAGCTTCTTACACCGACAAAAGCAAGAGGTTCCGATCCGGCATTTTTCTATAATTTCTTTGTTAAAATCAACGGTGTTGATGACAAGATAAGCTATATCAATGAACTTTACCGATATCAGCTTGAAATGAAAAACAGGGGTATTAAAATCGTTATAATACAGGAGGCTGTTCCGCTTCCGCAGAATGATGAAATAGCTAAAATACGCAGATCCAACTATAAGACAACAGACAGACTTATAGCAGATATGGCTGCAAATATAAGCTATCCCAATAATATTGAACTGCAAAGAATAATAACAAATGCCTTCGGAGAACTGATAGATGAGTATTCACAGAAACCGGGAATGAATATAAACAAGCTGACGAGTAAGGCGGTTTATGTTTTATGCTGGCTTAAGAGATACGGTAATATACTGTTTCAGGGTCTGAAAATTCCAATGACTTCAAGCTTCGTATATCTCGGAGGCTGTAGGAACGAAAACGAAGCGATGTTTGTAAGGCTGCTTTCAAAACTGCCTGTGGATGTACTGCTGCTTGTGCCGGATAAGAATGATAAATATACCTTTGAGGACAAGCTTTTATATGAAATTGATTATGGGGAGACTTTGATTGTTAAGAAATATCCGCAGGATTCCTCTGATTTAAGACTCGGAACGGTTGCATACCATGCCGAAAGGGAACTTGACACTGTCTTGTATTCGGATTCCGGTATCTACCGTAATCAACAATACGGTCGTGCGGATGCAGTGGTCATCAGGACAATGTATGAGGAAATAGGTATTTTGTGGAAGCAGGAACTGAAATACAGACCGAATTTCAAGGTGACTGATGATGTCGTTACGATGCCTGTCATATTTTCAAAGATATGCGGCATTAAGGACGGGGATGTCTGTAATTATTGGTCGGGCATAAAAAGTCTTTTTACTCGGGATACAATTTTGTATGATCATTTCCCGATAATACCGTCGGGAGCGTATAATCCTATGAAGAGTGTTGCGGCAGAATTTTATAAAAACGGACGCCTTCAAAGAAATGCCATAAAACAGCATAAGCTTTATAAATACGGGGTTATCCGTGACGAGGCACAGGAGCATATTCTTGATAAAATTCAGCTTCTGATAAATAAAAAAATCATAAAGGGAACGTTGGAATCGGGTGTTGAATATGCAATAATTGCGACAGTGCTAAATATGGATAAGTCAATTGTGAGGCTTATACAAAAGTTTGATTTTACAAAAACGAATCCTAAAATAATATGCCTTTCGCTTGATGAAGCGACTATGTCACTTGAAGATACTATATTTCTTACCTTTCTCAGTCTTGCGGGCTTTGATATAGCAATATTTGTTCCGACGGGATATCAGACGGTAGAACGTTATTTTAACAGTGGGGCATACATTTTTGACGAGCATGAGGAAGGGGAATATGTATATGACCTCAAAGCACCTGATTTCAGGTCTGTGAGGGATAAGGAAGATAAAGACACACCATGGTACAAGAAAATATTTAAGAGAGGAAGATGAATTATGGGATTGGATTTCTCGAGGGTCAATACCCAAGCAAAGGAACAGGTAACTAATGAGGAGAACACTGCCCAGAGGGTAGGTACTCCGGAGGAGCCTGTAGTTGAAAGCTATGATATCGTTGCGGACAGAAAAAAACTTAACAGTGAGCTTGTTGCATCAAAGGAGGTTGATGCACTTGTAAGCAAGATTGATGTCAGCGATATGCAGACGATTGTTGCTTTCGGCGGAGAGGTTGCGGAGGAAATATCCAAGGCTTCCGATGTGGTTCTGGGAAGCATGGATCTTGCACAGCTTGAAAAATCAAGTGCAATGCTCAACCAGCTCAATAAAATAATGTCAAAGTTTGATATTGAGGAAATCAAGGAGGAAAAGGGTCTTAAAAAGCTTTTCGGTAATGCAAAAAAGCAGCTTGACAAGCTCCTTGCAAAATATCATACTATGGGCGATGAGGTCGATAAAATTTATGTGGAACTGAGAAAATATGAGGATGAAATAAAACATTCCAACAGGAACCTTACGCAGATGTTTGAGGCCAATGTAAATTACTACCACGAGCTTGTCAAGTACATTCTTGCCGGCGAACAGGGATGTAAAGAAATTCAGGCATACATTGATCAGCGTCAGAAGGATATGGAGCAAACAGGGGATAATTCCATACAGTTTGAGATTCAGTCATGTCAGCAGGCTCTTATGATGCTTGAACAGAGGACGCAGGATCTGAGAACGGCCGAAAATGTAGCTATGCAGTCAATTCCTATGATTAAAACGATAGAGTACAGCAACCTCAATCTTGTAAGAAAGATAAATTCTGCATTTATAGTTACACTTCCTGTATTCAAACAGGCACTTGCACAGGCAATAATGCTCAAAAGACAGCGTGTACAGGCTGAAGCTATGCAGGCTCTTGATGAAAAGACAAACGAGCTGCTTATCAAAAATGCAAAGAACAGCGTTGAGCAGTCCAAGATGACAGCAAGACTTGCTTCGGGAAGCTCCATAAAGATTGAAACTCTTGAAACAACATGGAGAACGATAATGGACGGTATAACCGAAACAAAAAGGATACAGGAGGATGCACAAAGACAACGTCTTGATGATCAGGTAAAGCTTCAGGCAATAAAGGATGAATTTGAAAGGACATACAGCGTACCCGGCAAAAAATAAGCGGTACGTTTGAATATGTCGGTATCATAAATTACGATGGTACCGAAAAATAATATAATGGAGGAAACAGCTATGCCAATAAGTTTAACAAAAGGTCAGAAGGTAGATCTTACTAAGGGTAATCCCTCACTAAGAAACATTATGGTTGGTCTCGGATGGGATATAAACAGGTATGATACGGGATTTGACTATGATCTCGATGCCTGTGCATTTCTTGTAGGAGCAAACGGAAAATGCACAAGCGGAAGTGATTTTGTATTCTATGGAAACCTTGA
>CANQAJ010000091.1 GCA_947589365.1 uncultured Clostridia bacterium
ACTACCCCTGCCAGTATTCCGGCTAATACCTTTTTACTTATTATCTTTCCTCCTGCTTTTACTGTTTCCGATATTGCCGTTTTTGCCGCACCCGATACTGCTTGACTTGATACTACTTGACTTGATACTGCCTGACTTGTAAGTATTGACGTATTGAGTGCCGGAGCGGTCAGTATTTTGCTTTCCTCGTCAAATACTTTGGCAAGAAGCGGAACTCCGACAAATGTAAACAGCTTGTCGTCCTTGTCTTTCTGAAATTCGTCTATTGCCCTTTTTATGGCGGCTCTCGCTTTGCTCAAACGGTTCTTGACCGCACCTTCGCTGCATTCCATTATTTCCGCTATCTCGGCTATTGACAGATTGTTGAAATAATAGAGCAAAATTGCCTGATATTGCAGATCTGTAAGTTTTGTCCGCATTATATCCATTAAAATGCGGCGTTTTTCCTTGTCAATTATGTACTTTTCGGGGATCGTAAACTCATCCTCTGCAAGCAGTGTTTCATTAAGAATATCATCTTCCATGGGAACAGGTTGGTTCTTTTTTATTATGTCCTTACAGCGGTTCACCGCTATGCGTTCAACCCAGGCTTTGAATTTCTGCGGCTCCGAAAGTTGGCGGATATTCTTGAAAGCGATAAGATATGTATCCTGTACTGCATCTTCGGCGTCCTGTTCATTTTTTAAAAAGTTCAGACATATAAAATACACCCTCTGATTAGTCATTTGATACAGCTTTTCAAAAGCAACCATATCACCTTCTGTTGTTTTGCGTACCAGTGTTTCTAATTCGTTTTTTTCCATTTTTACCTCCGTATTTCCTTATTGATCATTTTTGATCTGTAATATAGACGATTTAAAATCAAAAAGGATAGCTGTGATTAAAAAATTTTTTATAGAATAATATATTACATTATAACATAGAAAAGTTTAAAGTGATATAAAAAAATTTCCCACTCCGAATTTATCGTTCAGAGTGGGAAGTGTTTTTATTCCGCAACATAGGGTATATTGTTTTCTTTTGCGTATGTTTCAGCGGCAGATCCGCTTTTGCATTTTATGGTAATCAAGGAGCAGTCGTAGAATACTCTACTGCCAAAATCTGTAACGCTTGGAGGTATGGTTATGCTTGTCAGACTTGTACAGCGGGAAAATGCATCCATTCCAATAGTTGAAACACCGTCCGAAATTGTTATGCTTGTCAAACCGTAACAGCAAGAAAAAGCATAATTTTCAATGGTTGTAACACTGTCCGGAATGGTTATGCTTGTCAGGCTTGTACAGCTCTGAAATGCCGCCGTTCCAATATTTGTAACACTGTCCGGAATGGTTATGCTTGTCAGACTTGTACAGAAGTCAAATGCATACGCTCCAATAGTTGAAACATTGTCCGGAATGGTTATGTTTGTCAGACTTGTACAGTACCAAAATGCTCCATTTCCAATAGTTGAAACACTGTCCGGAATGGTTATGCTTGTCAAACTATCACAGTCGGAAAATGCAGACTCTCCAATAGTCGGGTCAACTTCAGGGTCTGCTATTCCTATTTCTACAACAGGTTGATCCTCTATAAACTTCGGTATAACAACCTCCGTATCTGAACCGATATATTTGGTAATTCTTATTCCATCATCAAGAATTTCATACTTAAAATCTGCCACCGGTGAGTATGACACTTCAGGCTCTGTACTGCTTTCCGCATCTTCACTTGCACTGGGTTGGGAGTTGGTGTTATCAGGCTGTGAATTTTCATTATTTACAGAATTATCTTCCTGAGAAACCTGTGATGTTTCAACAGTCTGCGGCTGATTATTTCTCCCTGCAATGACCGCAGCTGTGACACCTCCGCCGACGACTGCAACGGCTGCCACGGCGGCTGCAATTTTAGATGCTGTTGTTTTCAAAAATATATTTTTACCTCCATTTAATTTTGTTGATGATATTGTGTGTGATTGAGGTTTGGAAGATGTAATATGCGGAGTACTGATGTATGAATTTACATTTTTCATTATCTTTGCGGAAACAGATGAAAACACGGGTGAATTTACATTTTCAGCCGCCTGTCCGATAAGAGAGGGAAAAAGTGCAAACGGTATAACGGCATAAAGACGTGTACCCTCCTTGTCGAGCTTTTCAAGTTCCGTTTTTATTTCTTTTCTGCCTGCTGAAAGGTAGTACTTTACCGTAGACACAGGCAATCCAAGGCTATCCGCAATTTCGTTTGTAGACATATTTTGGTAATAATACATAAGAATTACAAGTCTTTTGTTTTCGGGAAGTCCGTTTATGATCTGCATAATAAGTCTGCTCGCTTCCTGTTTGTCAACAAACTCATGTGGGATCAGTTCGAGGCTTGTTTCTTCTTCAAGATCCTCCATTACGGCATTATCCGAAATATCCGAAAACAGTATCGGTTTTTTTCGTTTAAGAAAATCTTTACTGCAATTTGCAACTATCCGATTAAACCAGTTGTCGAAAAGTTCCGGCGGATCTACCTTATCAAGATTTGAAAAGGCTTTTATATAGCTGTCCTGTAAAATGTCGAGAGCATCCTGTTCATTATGCGTAATGCTCAGGGCAATGAAATAGGCTGAATCCTTTGTCATGGTGTAAAGAGCCTCAAATGCAGACTCATCGCCTGAAATTGCTGACTTTACAATATCCTTGAAGTTCTCGTTCATATTTTTTCATCCAATCTTAAATTTTTCAGAATTTTTGAAAATAATTTTCTTAATACCGCCTCCCTAATACCTATGTTTTTTGCACATAGGATAGTATTTGCTGCTACATTAAGATTCACCCCATTTCTTTCCATATATAATATATACGAATGAAAAATGGTGTTGGACAGTAAAAAGATAAAATTATTTTATTTTTTTATTATAACATAAAAAATGTAAAAGTAAAAATAAAAAATTTCCCACCTCGAAATTTTCATCGGGGTGGGAATTATTTTATTCCGCAGCAAACTTTATGCTTTCCTCTTTTGCATATTCTTCAGCATAAGATCCTTTTTTTCCGTGTATTGTGATGCTATCGGGATTTATGAATACGGGGTCGGTTATTGTAGTAACGCTTTCGGGTATATTTATATTTTCCAATCCGTAGCAATTCCAAAATGACATTTCGCATATTTCGGTAATACCGCTGCTTATATCAACGGATTTTATGTCTTTCGCATATCTAAGATAGGCAGGTTTGTCAGGATAGTCAGGTAACTTATCGGAATTAACATTTATACTGCCGCTTCCCTTAATTGTCAGTTTTCCGCTGTTATTATCAAAAACCCATGATGCATTATCGCCGCAGCTTCCCATTGCATTTCCGGTGCCTGCTTCAATTGTAGGTATGCTGTGGTTATTGGCATATTTTTCTGCATAGCCGCCGCTGCTGCAATGGATTTTGAGGTCATGCACCACATAGATAGGATCACTGTCAAATGCATTTCCGGCAATATCCGTGACATTATCAGGAATTACTATTTCGGTTTCCATGCAATTAGAAAATGCATAATTTCCGATTTCGGTAACACTGTCGGGTACTGTATATTTACCCTTTTTTTCTTTGGGAAACCTTATCAGGGTTGATTTGTCTTTGCTGAACAAAACTCCGTTTTCGGAGGAATAATACGGATTGTTTTCATCAACATTGATTTCTGTCAATCTACAGTCGTAAAAAGCCTTATAGCTGATTTTATTTACACTTTTGGGTATTGTCACACTTTCCAGTGACCAACAGCCCTCAAATACATTATCTCCTATATATTTGACGCTTTCGGGTATTTCTATACTTGTCAGACCCATGCAGACATCTTTTCCGAATGCGAAAGCCTGCTCACCGATTGTTTCCGTACCTTCTCTTATAACAAGATTTGTATTATCGGGTATGTCTCCTTTATATCTGTAAGCAATTTTTCCGATATACAATAAACCGTCGGGCTGAGAGTTATACCATGCCGTATATTCAAGTGCCAGGAATCCTACATATTCAACACTGTCAGGAATGGTAATGTTTGTCAGACCTCGACATCTGTCATTAAATGCTTGCTCGGCAATACCTTTGGTGTCAGCTTTCAATTCAATACTTGTGTTTTCGGGCATTTCACCCTTATAATAATAGGCTACCTTGCCGGCATAAGTAAGTCCGTCGGGCTGAGAGTTATACCATGCTGTATTATCAAATGCCCTCCGATGTATGTTTGTGACACTGTCGGGTATGTTTATTTCCGCCAGTTCCGTACAGCCGTAAAATGCTTCCATACCTATTTCCGTAACACTGCCGGGTATGTCTATGCTCTTCAAAGCCACACAGCCCGAAAAAGTACTGTCATCTATTTTCGTGATACTGTCGGGCAGAGTTATATTTGTCAGCCTTGTACATTCGCTGAAAACAGAAGAACCCATTTGTGTAACACTTTTTGGTATACTTATACTTTTCAGAGCCTCACAACTGTGAAATGCCGAAGAACCTATCTTTAAAACACTGTCGGGAATGGTTATTTCCGAAAGCTTTTTACAGCTTGAAAATGCATTGTCATCTATTGCCGTAACACTGTCGGGTATAACTATGCTTACAATACCGAAATTATTTTGAAAAGTACCGAATGTATCTTCTCCGTTTACGGTATTGCCTATTCTTACTACAGGTTTGCCCTCTATGGTATCGGGTATGACGATTTCTCTGTCAGTGCCTGTATATTTGGTAAGGATAACGCCTGAGTTATTTATAACATATTCATAATCATCAGCAGGGTCGTGCGGTGCTTCGGATTCCGTGCTGCTTTCCGTATTGTCGCTTGTGTCTGCGTCTGATTCCGTATTATCCGAGTTGGTGTTATCCTTGTCGGAAGTCTGAGATGTCTGAACCGTCTGCGGCTTATTATTGCCGGATACTATAACCGCCGCCGCAATACCACCGCCGATAATCGCAACCGCTGCGACAGCCGCTGTTATTTTGAAAGCTGCGGTTTTCAGAAAACCGCCTTTGCCTGCTGCGGCGGACGGGGTTATTTCAGCGGTACCTGAATTTACACCGCTCATTACGGCAGACGAAACAGCGGAAAATTTCGGTGCCGTTACCGATTCGGCAGCCTGCTCCATAAGTGAGGGGAGCAGTGCAAAGGGGAGAACTGCATACAGCCGTGTACCCTTTTTGTCAAGCTTTTCAAGCTCTGTGCGTATTTCCTTCCTTGCCTCAAGAAGATAATATTTTACAGTTGTAAGCGGCAGTCCGAGTTCTTCGGCAATCTCCTTTGTCTGCATATTCTGATAGTAGTACATAAGTATAACAAGCCGCTTGTTTTCGGGAAGCTTATTTATGATTTCCATAATCAGCCTGCTTGCTTCCTTTTTATCGACAAACTCATGAGGGATAAGGTCGCTGTCGGTTTCCTCGTCGGTTTCTGTAACCGTAATGCCTTCGGGAATATCGGAAAACAGCATGGGCTTTTTTACCTTAAGAAAATTCTTGCTGCAATTTGCCACAATACGCTTAAGCCAGCTATCGAATAATTCGGGGGAGTTAAGCTCACCGAGATGTGTAAAAGCCTTGATGTAGCTATCCTGCAATATATCAAGAGCATCCTGTTCGTTGTGTGTAAGGCTCAGTGCGATAAAATAAGCCGAATCTTTTGTCATGGTATAGAGAGCCTCAAAAGCTGCCTCATCCCCCGAAAGAGCGGCTCTTACTATCTCTGTAAAATCTTTGTTCACGTTTTTTCCTCCAATTTCAGTTTTTTTAAAATTCTCATAAACAGATTTTCCGATTTCACCTCCTCGATATGAATTTTTTCTGCACACAAATACAGATAATATTTTATGACCCACACGGAATTTTTACCTCCTTTCTCCGCTCATAAATACAGACAACGGAGAAATGGCAGAGGATAGTAAATTAAAACTATTTTTTTTATTATAACATATTTTTACATATTTAAAAACTATTTTTATAAGATTATTAAACATTTGCTCAGCTGTCCGATGAAGCTTTGAAGAGTCGGCTGACAGATGCGGTGATTATAACATAAAAATGCGGAAAGTGTTATAAAAAATCCCACTCCGAATTTATCGTTCAGAGTGGGAACTGTTTTTTATTCCGCAACAGAACAGATCACAGCTGAGCGATACACATGGCTGACGAAGGGACTTTTGATAGAACAGCCGAAGGCAATAGGAAAATCAAAAAGAAAGCCTGATACTATGTAATAAAAATGTTCAAAAACCCCGGATTAATTACTTTTTTCTATTGAAATTTCACGATGATAATGATAAAATAATTTTGTACAAAAGGATTTTGTTTTGTATAAATATTAGAAAGTATGTTGTGGGCTGCTTAAAAAAGTAACTATTGATTATAGGGATGTAACAGCCTATTCATAAAAACGGACGAAAGGAGAGTTGTTTATGGAATTTATTGGCATTTAAAAATATGGGTAGATATTATATCCTTACGGCAATGGGTTCTGTTGAGCAAAATTAAAAAAGAGGAGAGAAAGAAAATGAAACACCGCTCATTTATTTGTGTTGTAATTTCGTTTACTGTTTTGTTGGGGTCACTGTTTATTTCTTCACCGTTTTTTTCGGAAACGGTCAATGCTGCCGAAACGGTCGGACAGGCTAAGAAGCTCGGTTCGGATACTATTTCCTATAATTATTTAAGTGATGAATGTATCCAGATACCCTGTACTTCCCGTGGAGGAATTTATTTTCTGAATAATGAAAAACTTGTTTTTTACTCTTTGAACGATTACAAATCAAAACAGGTATATGATTTTTCAGATGATGATTTCTATACCCTTGATACCTTTGCGACTGCCGATAAACTGTATGTTCTGCAAGACTCATACTATACGTCTGATGAAAAGTGTATAATTAAAGTCTATGATCTGAACGGTCAGAAAGTTGAGCGTAGCATTAATGTTTCTATGTCGGTAAATTCCATAGGTGTTGATAATAGCGGACGAATTTATCTTGCAGGTCGTGACTCGGATTCATCTGTGAATAAGTTATATCTGTTTTCTTCCGTCGGTACATTGCTTTCGGAAACGACAACAAAGGAAGTTATCAATGATTTTGGTGCATTTGACAGTACTAACGGAAATTTCTATTTTGACGGATATTATAACTGGATTTACTGGGGCTATGAGCATGATATGCACGCTTTATATGCAGGTAATGTCAGCAGCGGAAAAATAACCGTCAACAATACACCTGTACTCCTTATCAGTCAGGAATATTTTTATGATAGACAGTCACCAATGGATATGCTTAACAATAAGTATCTCTGCGTTGAAAGTACTCTTGATTCCGGTCTTTATGTAATAAATTCCAATAAGGTAAAGGCTTCGGATTCAGATGATTTCCCGAATAAGTTTATCGGCAGAGAAGAAGAAACGGATGAATTTGACAATGAAGCATCTATTGGCTCACGCACTGTTTACATTGACAAAACAAATACTATAGTTACATATACGGATGATACCGCCATAGCGGAATATAATCCCGAAACAGGTGATTGCTTAGGAAAGGTGAAAACAGCATATCCCGTATTTTCACTTTTAAAATACAATGATAAAATAATTGCAATAGAGAAAAGCGGAAACAATTTTTATATTGAAACGATAAACTGGAAGCGTGCCGATAAAATCAGTATCACGGGAAAGAACACCGTAAAAATAGGAAGTTCGGTTCAGCTTACCGCAAGCAGCAACGGTACGCTTTCTGAAGTTTATACCTGGAGCAGCAGTAATCCCAAAGTGGCTTCCGTCAGTTCGGACGGTAAGGTTTTCGGTTGGAGTGCGGGCAGTGCAGTGATAACCGTATCGACCGAAACCGGGGTTAAAGGAACATTTAAAATAACTGTAAGTTCCGGACTTCCTGTTAAAAACCCTGCCAAAACTGCTGTAAGTACAAAGGGAGTTAAATCCTATAATGCCTCGGCAAACAATTATTCTGTATGGAGCAGTGTTGTAAATTCCTATATGGTACAGAATTCCGACAACACTCTTGTCCGCGTGGAGTTTGTAAATAAACAGGTTCTTATTGAAACATATTCCTCAGACGGTTCAACATTGAAAAGTACGAAAAAAATAAATGCGGAGCTTCCTTTGTTCGGGGGATTTTTCAGCGGTTCGGACAGTAACTTTCTTGTTTTCGGTCAGAACAATACATCTGACAGTGCTGCAAAAGAGGTTGTCAGGATAGTAAAATACAGTAAAGACTGGAAAAGGATAGGAGCGGTTTCCGTAAAGGGTGCCAACACTCATAATCCTTTCGATGCAGGCTCGTTGAGAATGATCGAAACCGGAGGAAAACTGTATGTTTACACCTGCCACACCATGTTTGCTGAGGATGACGGGGTTCATCATCAGTCAAATATGACCTTTGTTATAAATGAAAGTTCAATGAAGCTTGTTGATTATTATTATGATGTTATGAATATAGCACAGGCAGGATATGTGAGTCATTCATTTAATCAATTTATTCAGACAGACGGCAGATATGTTTACAGGGTAGACCATGGTGACGCTTATCCGAGAGCCATAAGTATAACCTCATGCAGTGTCAGCGGAAAAGTAAGTGATGTCAGCTATACCTTGCCGATAAGTCTTGATAATGTCAGCGGCTATAATCCTACAGGTGCTTCCGTGGGCGGTTTCGAGCTGTCGGAAACAAAATGTCTGATTGCAGGAAATGCCGTTGATTACACTAAAACCAATGCCGAATATGATGACATCCGAAATATTTTCATAAGCATTACGGATAAGGATTTTTCAGGCTCGTCCAAGGTTGTCTGGCTCACAAAATATACTGCCGGTTCTCAAATAACCGTTTACACACCACATCTTGTCAAGATTGGCAATAATGAGTTTCTGACAGCATGGGAGGAATACAACAACAAGACAGGCAAGATTAATACAAAATTTGCAACGATTGATGATCAGGGCAATCTCACATCGGATATTGTTCTTTCATCTCTCAGACTTTCGGATTGTAAGCCGATAAAGTGCAAGGACGGAACGGTGCGTTGGTATGTGACCAACAACGGAGCACCTGTTGTATATGCGATAAATCCGTATAATCTCAATCAGGTAAAATCAAATGTCAATAAACTCGCTGCACCGAAAATTAATTCTGTTTCAAATACAACAGCAGGAGTAAAAATCAGCTGGGGCAAGGTATCGGGAGCAGCAAAATACAGAGTATTTTATAAAAACAGCAAAGGCGGTTGGTCGAAAATAGCTGATACCACGGGTACGAGCTATACGTGGAAAAAAGCCAAGAGCGGTACAAAATACACCTTTACTGTTCGCTGTATAAGCTCTGACGGAAAAAGCTATACCGGTGACTATAATAAAACAGGCAAGAGTATCACCTATATAGCTGCACCGAGGTTAAATTCTGTTTCAAATACAACAGCAGGAGTAAAAATCAGCTGGGGCAAGGTATCGGGGGCGGCAAAATACAGAGTATTTTATAAAAACAGCAAAGGCGGTTGGTCGAAAATAGCTGATACCACGGGTACGAGCTATACTTGGAAAAAAGCCAAGAGCGGTACAAAATACACCTTTACTGTTCGCTGCATAAGTTCTGACGGAAAAAGCTATACCGGTGACTATAATAAAACAGGCAAGAGTATCACCTATATAGCTGCACCGAGGTTAAATTCTGTTTCAAATACCACAGCAGGAGTAAAAATCAGCTGGGGCAAGGTATCGGGGGCAGCAAAATACAGAGTATT
>CANQAJ010000092.1 GCA_947589365.1 uncultured Clostridia bacterium
TACATTGCGGTATTGGAAAATTATTACTATGAAAAAGCAAGGAGTATAGCCGAAAAATTTGATAAAAGAAACAGGAACAATCATTTTACGGAAATACTCAATAAAAAATATACATTTAACAAAGGAGAGATATAATCATGACTTTTGAGGAATACAAGAAAAAATATTTCGATAATCTTGATCATGGTTCGGCAAGGCTGAGTGCTATAAAAAATGCACTTGATGAGGCACTTGAAAAACAGGATGATGACAGTGTTCTTAGTCTGTATTATGAATATATGTACGAGGATACCATACACGGGGATATGAATAATGGCATTATTATTTTCCCCGAATATGTCGCTTTTTTTGAAAATCATCCCGAACTTCATAAACAGCATAGTCACAGCCTGATATGGAGCTATAAATGGATGATAGGAAATCTCGAAAAATACTATCAGATACCGCTCGACAGAGCAGAAAAGCTGTTTAATGATTATGCAGATATATGCAGACGTTTTAATTACAGCCTGAGAACCTATTATCAGAATATTGTATACTTTATGCGCAGTGAGTTGGTTGTGAACGGTGATGAGAAGTTCTGCGGTATGACGATACAGGAAGCACATAGGAATATGCTCAGGTGCAGGCGTGACGGTATGAGCGATTGCAGGGCGTGTGAGCTGGAGGATGAGCTTGCGTACATATTTGATATTGAAAAAAATATTGAAAAGGGTATGGAAGCCGCAAAACCGCTTCTTGACGGAAGATACACCTGTGCGAAGGAGCCGCACTGTGCTTTAGCAGACATTGCCGAGGAATATTTTGAAAATAATGACGGTGAAAATGCCTATAGATATCTTAAAAAGGCTATACATCTTATCAACAGTGATTACGGAAATGAGGCGACACTGTTGGGAACAAAATGCAGCTGTATAAGAATGATGTCATATATTGATGTAAAAAAGGCTCTTACAATGTTTAAGAGAGTACTTCCGTTTGCAGGAGATAATATTGCCGGAAGTACGAAGTATGATTTTTTCAGAGCAGCATATATTCTTATGTGCAATCTTGAAAAGAACGGAACAGACAAGGTGAGGATAAGACTTCCGTTCAGGAATGAGGAGATATACAATCCGGATAATATATATGAAACCGAAATACTCAAAAAATTCTTTTATGATAATGCAAAAATCTATGCCGATAAATTTGACAATAGAAACGGTAACAACAATTATAACGACCGTTTAAACAAGGAATATCAACTTGACTACAAAAAACCTGATGATGAAAAAATTGATGTGCCTGTTTTCCAATACATAAGGGAAAATATTGCGGACGGCAGGCTCGGAGAGGATTTCTCACTTCCGAACCCGACTAAGACCGAAGGCGGAATGACATTTGCAGACGGAGCATATGACGGAATACTGCTGTATCATTCGGAACCGCATATTGAGGAAATTGATGATATGAAAAAATTCCTTGATATAATAAGTGACGATGAAGAGTCATCTGAGGAAGCAGCCGCTCTTACGGATGAATATTTTGAAAAGACAGGAAAAAGGGTTCTTTTTGTTATAGATAATGTTCTTAACTATATAAGAGAAAATGAAGAGATAGATCCGGATGATGTTTTTTCTTATGGTATAGACCTTATTATTGATAGTAAAAATTATGAGGCTGTCAAGTTAGGGTTATGTGTACTGGGTATGTTTGCAAGCTATAATGATGCACTTTTGCAGGCAATAAAGGATCTTGCACTATGCAATGAATTTACGCTTTATTGTATATTGGCAGTAAGGCCGCTTGACAACGGAAACGACATTATATTTGAAATGGCACAAAAGGTTGACGGTTGGGGGAAGATTCATGCTGTTGATGCACTTGAACCGGAAACAGAGGGGATTAAAAAATGGCTGCTTGAGGACGGCATAAGAAATGACGTCCACTGCGGATATAATGCTATTACTTGTTTTAACAAGGCGGATGTACATACAATGCTTGAAAACGGACTTACTCAAGAGCAGTTGACGCCTGTGGGAAGACTTTTGGCATATCTTGTTATGAACGGTCCCACAGTCGGAATAAAGGCATATGATGACGGTGACGACATTATAAATATGTACCTCGGCAGTGCCGAAAAGCTTGAGCTTAGCGAGCTTGACAAAAGGATTTTAACTGCAATAGGTGAAGAATATGAAAATGAGGAAGTTAAAAAAAGAATAACGGCTATGGAGATATAAATTCCCAGCGGCGTGCCGCCGGTGCCGTGCCGGCACAGTCAATCCGTAACTAATTTACTCAGGCAAATTAATCTACGGCTCGACCATAAATTTACTTGATGAACAAGTGATAAGTTTGTCATTTGTAGATACGGAGCGGCTCGCAGAGCCGCTCTCGACACTCACTTACGCACACCGACAGGTAAACTACCTATCGCGGAAACGGACTGCCCTCCACTATAAAAAAGCGAACGCAAGTGAGCGACCCCGCGAATTGCCCGCGGGGGCACCCCCGCCGGCACTAGCGTTCACGCATTAGGTACATGGAGTCGGAATCCATCATTTCTAACATTATGTTGACAATGTAAGGGTCAAGCTGGGTGCGCTTTGCTTTCTCCATTTCGTCACGTACAACTATCTGGGGAAGAATGTCACGGTAACTCCTTTTCGAGGACATGGCATCATAACAATCCGCTACAGCAATAATGCGGGCTTCAAGAGGTATCTCGTCCCCCGTCAGATTGTCCGGATATCCCCTGCCGTCATAACGCTCGTGATGCCACCTTGCACCAAAATAAAGATTCGGCATCTCGGTTATGTTCTTCAGTATCTCGGCACCGATTTTTGTGTGGGATTTAATAATATCAAACTCTTCGTCAGTAAGATCCCCCGTTTTGTTTATTATATCATCCGGAATACCGATTTTCCCTATGTCATGTAACAAACCCATGTAATATATACGCCGCTGGAACTCCGCATCCTTGTTGAGTCGTTTTGAAATCTCCCTCGAGTAATCCGCTACCCTCTGGGAATGACCCTTTGTATAGGAATCCTTCGCATCAACAGTCTGGGCAAGTGCCGTTACCATCTGCAACGTAAAACGCTCGGACATATGCACCTTTTCCATGTGCTTTTCCACAATCTCATCCCTGTATGTCTCCGATTGGAAAAACATATAATAAAATATCAGGGAAAGTACAATAGTATATCTGAAAACAGCATAGCTTCCGAAAAATGACTCCGCTAATATTCCGACTACAAGAATTAACGATATTTCCGTACATATGGTTCTCTCAAACTTGTGCTTTTTGGTGGAATCAGAGAAGGAAACCATTACAATCGTCAACAGATATATAACCATTACAATATTCGTTGTCCAGCCGAAAATGCCCCTGTGAAATACTCCATCGCTGTCATAATAAAATACAATCGGTACAAACAAAGCCGAAAATGATGCGATAACATTGACCGTAAACGGTATGAAAAGAGGGAGTTTTACCCGCATCATACTTTCGTTCCTTATTATAAGCAGCATAAGAAAATATAACAGAAGAGGTTTTATCGAATAACCTGTCGCAGTAACAAGTGTAAGCAGATATTTATTTGCATTCACCGAAGTAAGTATAATTTCAATATTATATACAAAAAGCTCAAAAAGCGTAAGTGCCGAAAGTATATAAAATGTCTTGCGGATATGATTGTCAAGATACGAATTCCGCCAAAGAAAAATCGTGAGAAAGGCTATACCTATTATCGGGAAGTAGTTTACTGTAAAATAATCATATTCCATATCAGTGCCCTCCTATCCGTATTTATTTCCGGATATATTATAACATATATGTATTATAGCATATTGTGTAAGAAATTTTAATATCTATTAAAAAATTATTTGTTTTCAAATCATCCCGTCCTCCGATATGAAATAAATTATTTACTGCTCGGAAAAGCTCTCCATAGTATGCTTTCAAGTAATCTGAAAACGCTCCAAAGTCGCTTGTCATGAGGCTTTGGAGCGTTATATCTTCGTTTTGATGAATGGTATAAAGTAAGCGTTTATCAACAGCTTTGCGAATAATTTTTCGGATTTGCGTTAAGCCGTAAATAAGAGTTGGTATATTACCCACCGGTGTCATAACCGCCGCACCCGGTCTGAAATTGGTAACAGCATTAATCTATTTTGGGAAGCATATCAAAAGCTTTTCGGAGATCCTCATCGGTAGGAATATAATCTGTCATTTTACCTTCGTTATAAGCACTGTATGCCGCCATATCAAAATAACCGGTGCCTGTAAGCCCGAAGAGAATGGTCTTCTCTTCTCCTGTTTCCTTACATTTAAGTGCCTCATCAACAGCCGCCCTTATAGCATGAGAGGACTCCGGTGCCGGGAGTATGGTTTCAACTCTTGCAAAAAGCTTTGCAGCTTCAAATACCTTAGTCTGCTCATAGGCTACGGCCTCCATATATCCGTCATGATAAAGCTTCGACAATATGGGGGACATACCGTGATATCTGAGTCCGCCTGCATGGTTTGCGGAAGGAATAAAGCCGCAGCCGAGTGTATACATCCTTGCCATAGGAGTAACTCTTCCGGTGTCGCAGAAATCGTATGCATATTTTCCTCTTGTGAGCGACGGACAGGATGCAGGCTCAACAGCTATAAATCTTATATTCTTTTTGTCAACAAGCTTGTCACGCATAAACGGAGCTATAAGTCCTCCTAAATTGGAGCCGCCGCCGGCACAGCCTATGACGATATCGGGATATTCTCCGAGTATTTCCATTGCACTTTTTGCTTCAAGTCCTATTATTGACTGGTGCAGAAGTACCTGATTAAGCACAGACCCCAGAACATAGCGACAGCCTTCGGTTGTGGTTGCCTTTTCGACAGCTTCGGAAATCGCACAGCCAAGACTTCCGGTTGTATCGGGATCATCGGCAAGAATTTTTCTTCCGACTTCCGTTGTATCTGACGGACTCGGAATAACATCGGCATCAAAGGTCTGCATGACGGCCTTTCTGTAGGGTTTCTGATTGTATGAGCATTTAACCATATAAACAGTGAGCGGAATTTTAAAATATGCACACGCCTCCGACAGTGCCGTACCCCACTGACCGGCACCGGTTTCGGTTGTGAGTGATGTAAGCCCCTGCTTTTTTGCATAATACGCCTGAGCTATAGCCGAATTGAGCTTGTGGCTTCCGGAAGTATTGTTTCCTTCAAATTTATAGTAGATTTTAGCAGGGGTGCCAAGCTCCCTCTCGAGATTATATGCACGGATAAGAGGTGACGGACGATATATCCTGTACATTTCCTGTATTTCCTCGGGAATGTCAATATATGCGGTTTTTGAGTCCATTTCCTGATGTGCAAGCTCTTTGCAGAAGATAGGATATAAATCCTCCTCGCTGAGCGGCTTAAGTGTTGCGGGATTCAGCATGGGATCCGGCTGCTCAGGCATATCAGCCCGGAGGTTATACCACTGCTTTGGCATCTGATCCTCGGAAAGATAAAATCTGTATGGTATCTTTGACATAAAAATTCTCCTCTACAATTCGTTTTTGTTAATCGGAATAGTTGTTTTTTACGATATATAAAAAAATTGTTAAAAACATCCAATGCAATTATATATTATATAATTAAGTTTGTCAAGAAATCGTAGGTTGTAACTTTTCAGGAAATGAAAGTGGCAAATGTATTTTTATATTGTGATTCATAAATACTGTTAAAAGAGGAAAAAATATGGTATTATACTTAGTGAATATATGAGGAAAGGCTGTGATTGCAATGAAACGGCTTGAAACGGAAAGCAGCAGAAGGATAAACTACAATTCCGATATACCGACGCTTGAGGCTTATTACAGGGAGCAATTTGAGCTTATAAAGAAAGGAAGCACTGATCTTGCGACATTGGAGCTTGTTATGCTCGGAAATGCACTTGATTTTATAAGCTTTGCAAAAAAATCCTTTGGCATAATACTCGGTTCGGAGGAAAAATATATTATGCCCTATGATGAAATAGCGGATGCACTAAGTCGGGGAATAATAACGGATAATATATACGATAATATAGCTAAAACAGCAGGAGCATATCTCGGTTTCCTTATTATTGCAAATATCGGGGGAAAGTGGATAGACACCGAAAGCGGTCCGGCACTTGAGGTTCGCGGACGTGAGGTTTACGTTGCGGACTTTGCGGAAAGACGTCTTTCGAGCGGCAGTGACCTAAATGCTGTGGAATATTATAATGCGATAAAGGCACTGAAAAACTGATAAATATTTAACGGAGGAAATCTATAATGGCAAATCATAAAACAGACAGAATATCCGAGGATATACAGAGGGAACTTTCGGCAATTCTCAGGGAAATGAAGGATCCTCGTCTGCATGACGGTATAATAAGTATAGTACGCTGCGATATGGCAAGGGACAATTCTTTCTGCCGTGTTTATATAAGCTCAATGAAGGGGCTTGATACGGCAAAGACAGCGGTCAAGGCACTGAAAAATGCTCAGGGTTTCATCAGACGTGAGCTTGGTGTAAGGCTTAAGCTGAGATATGCACCGGCACTTGCCTTTGAAGCAACCGACTCAATAGAATACAGTGCGAAGATATCCGGTATACTTATGGATATAGACCTGAAAGCGGGGGATGAGGAAACAGATGAAGACGATAACACTTGAAGAAGCAGCAAAATTGCTGCTTGAAAATGATAACTATACAGTGCTTATGCATAAATCTCCCGATGGCGATGCCGTCGGGAGTGCATACGGACTTTGTACCGCACTGAGAAATATGGGAAAAAAGGCAAATCCTCTTTGCGGTGACGAAATACCGTCTTGCTATTCGTATATAACGGATAAGCTTGAATATGAGGAATTTGAGGAGAAATTCATAATCAGTGTTGACCTTGCATCTACAGCCCTCCTGAGCGGAAAAGCAAAGGAATATGAAGAAAAAGTCGATTTATGCATTGACCACCATTTTTCAAATACGGGATATGCAAGAGAGGGATATGTTGACGGAGGGGCATCATCCTGTGCGGAAATCATAAAGAAACTTCTTGATATTATGAAAGCGGATATCTCAAAGGATACGGCAAATGCACTGTTTACGGGAATATGTACCGATACCGGCTGTTTTAAATATTCGTCCGTGTCACCGGAAACTCACAGAATTGCAGCCGAGCTTATGGAAAAGGGAGCGGACAGTACCGCCATATGTAAGCTTATGTTTGACACAAAATCAAAAGAGAAGCTTGAGCTTGAGAAAATGGTGCTTGAAACCCTCGAATATTTTGAGGACGGAAAAATAGCCCTGATACAGATAACGGAGGATATCATGCAAAAATCCGGAGCGTGTCCGGGCGATACCGAAAGCATAGCGAGCATACCGTGTCAGATTAGCGGAGTAAAAATCGGTATTACTATGAAAGAAAAGGAAAATGGTGAATATCGTTTTTCCGTCAGAACTACGGGAGATAATGATGCTTGTGCAATATGCAAAACTTTCGGCGGAGGCGGACATAGGTCTGCTGCCGGATGCAGTATTTTTAAAGAGCATGACGCCGCCAAAGCAGATATGCTTGCTGCGTGCAAGACCGCACTCGGTGATAAATAATGAACGGAATAATAGTAATAGATAAACAAAAGGATTTTACCTCATTTGATGTTGTTGCAATAATGCGTGGTATACTCAGGGAAAAAAAGGTAGGACACAGCGGAACGCTTGATCCTATGGCAACGGGAGTACTTCCGATACTTGTGGGAACAGCGGCAAAGGCTCAGTCTTTATTGCCGGACACCGCAAAGGAATACATAGCGGAATTTCGTTTGGGCATAACCACCGATACGCTTGATATAACGGGCAGAGTGCTGAGTGAAAATAAGTGCAGTCATACAAAGGATGAAATTAACAGTATACTTCCACGGTTCAGAGGAAATATTATGCAGATCCCGCCTATGTTTTCAGCGGTGCAGAAAAACGGAGTCAGGCTGTATGACCTTGCAAGGCAGGGAATTGAGGTTGAGCGAGAGGCAAGACCTGTAACAATAAACAGGCTCGAACTGATTTCTTTTGATGAAGAAAAACAGAACGGAAAATTAATAATATCCTGTTCAAAGGGTACATATATACGTGTGATATGTGACGATATAGGCAAGGCTCTCGGCTGCGGTTGTGTCATGACGGAACTCAGGAGGACGAGAGCGTGCGGTTTTACGGTTGAAAGTGCGGTAACGCTTGACGAACTGAAGGAAATAAAGGAGCAGGGCAGGCTTGAAGAATATATTATGCCGGTTGACAGTATATTTTCCGATTTTGCCCTTGTAAGAGTAAGCGAAAAGCAGGCGGTACGTTTTTGCAACGGTGCCCCGCTTGACCTTGATAGGTTGAGCGGCATGAAAAACAGAAATGACGGTGAACTTATCAGGGTTTATTCAGGCGGTGGTTTCCTCGGTCTGGGTACGGTAGAAACAGAAACAAATCAGCTTCGTATGAAAAAAAGGTTTTAAATTTGGAGGTAACTTAAAATGGCAGAGAATATAAAGGTTAAAAGTAAACGTAATGGAAAAATAGAATTGATGAGATTTGTGTTTGCTATAGTTATAGCTTGTTTTCATTTAAACATGGGAATTTTTTCAAGCGGTATGTTGGCGGTGGAGTTTTTCTTCATTGTAACAGGTTATCTTCTTGCAAAGTCCTTATCTAAATATAACCACGCAAAAAGTGATAACGGGGGGGGTACTGTAGAAACAAGCCTAAATTTTGTGCGGAAAAAATATAGTTCGTTTTTATATTACTATGTGATTATTGTAATATTGACTTCATTATCATGGTTTGTACAGTTCCATCTTTCAATAAAACAATGGATGATAAAAATATTTGAATCAATTCCAAGTTTTTGTTTGATTCAATCGTTCGGTTTTGGAAAAGTGGATGGGTTAGGACATACATGGTATCTTTCATCAATGATGATTGTTATTTTTATTTTGACACCCATATTGTTAAAGTGGCCTAAAATTTTTTCTTTGTATGTCGCACCGGTATTATCAATTTTGTTAATATCCCATATGCAAAAAACGGAATTTGTCGGAAGTTTAACCGGATTGATACGTGCTTTTGCGGAAATTTCTTTAGGATGCACTTGCTATTATATAGTTGAAAGTGGTATTTTAAAAAAGCTGAATAAAAACTTACTTTCAATAATTGCTTTGATTTGTTACTCTGTTTCGCTTGTTCTTATGTTTGGCAACCGTGGAACTTCAATGCTGATTGAAACAATAATTTTTTTGGCAGTTGCTGTTGCAATTACATTTTACAATACTGAAACATTTAAATTTTTAAATAATAAGTTTATATTTTTCTTGGGTAAATTGAGTCTTCCTATATATCTGTGTCAAATCCTTTGTAAAAATGTTATAAGAAAATATATTTATGTGGGTTTGAATTTATCTGTTTACGTATACGTTGTTGTTTATCTATTGTGTGTGATTGTGGTCGCTGCTGTTTGTATGTTTGCCGGAGATGGGTTGAGAAAGTTATGTAATAAGATGTTGTTCAAAAAATCCGAAATGGCTGCTTAGATTAATTGTCAGTCAATGGGGGTGACTTTATGGAGGTTCCGGGTGCTATAATTTTGGTTGTAGTTATTATAATATTGGTTGTAATTGCAATCAGAAATGCAAATCAGAATTATACAATCGGCGGCGGTATGTT
>CANQAJ010000093.1 GCA_947589365.1 uncultured Clostridia bacterium
AATCAGGCTTTTACGATATAATTTTCAAATCGCAAAAGCCTGAATTTTTATTTTTTAAATCATAATGAAGTTATCAGTCCTGCATCAAACCTTGAAATCATCAACGCATCAGCAATATTTACTTCGCCGTCATTATTTACGTCCGAAACTGCAAGCTGACTTTCATTGAGTTCGGTAAGTCCAGCATCATAACGGGATATCATAAGTGCGTCGGCTATGTTTACCTCGCCGTCGTTGTTGGTATCGCCATAATTAGAGGTTTTTATTAATACCGCTGTAAACTCAACATCATTATTGGGCATTAAAAAAACATTATTAGATTTATTCATATTGAAATTAACATCACTTATATTACTTTCCCAATGTGAAAAAGCATATCCGTCAGGAACAACCGGAGAAATATATACCCATTCACCATAGGTAGCCGTTTCTGCTGAAGCTACCCCTTGACTAATTACAACTTTATGTTTTGTAGTTTCTCCCTTATCTGTAATTGAGGGATTTTGTTTAGTACCATCAAGAAATACCTCATCATTAGATGAATTAATATTTTGTGTCAAACTTGTATTAGGTGTCAGAACTTTGTTATTATAGACGCTTTCCTTCGTTACGGTATAGTTTTCATCATATTCAGTATAAGAATAGTCTATGTTTACTCCATTATTTGAGGTTACCGAAACATCATAATCTTCATCGTTCAGCAAAATTGAAATCATATCATCATCGGAAATTACCTGTACTTCAGAACTCTTAACAACACCGTTTTCAACCGATAAAACAGTCTTACCGTTTTTAGATACTGTAACATTCAAATCACCTATATCTTGGCTTGACGATATCGGCATAACCGAGCGTACAGTATATGTTTTAAATGGGTTGTCATATGACCGTCTGTTCTTTCTTATATCAATTCGTTTATTAAAAAACGACTTATTTATAGGAAATTTTACCACCTTAGTACCTTCATAATCTCCAATACCGGTAATCGTTATCTTTCCGAGTCCCGGTTCTGTATTATCACTGTATGAAAGTTTGTAATCGACTCCCTCTTTAATCCTATAACCATTCATAGACACTAAAACAGTTGGTATAATCGGCTTGCCTGTATAGTCAAATGATATATCGGTTGTATATACTATGGCATGTTCTATATTTTGCCACCAATACAAATCTATCTTTTTTGACATTTCCTCGAACAACTCAGGGTAATCATCTATCAAACAGTAACACCAATTACGTTTTAAATTCATATAATTTGATGTTATACTTTCTATTATATTGTTTGTCATCTGCTCATAATCTTTTATGTTATCCTTGCTCTTTCTATCAAGCAATTTTACAACCAATGCATCATTACAGGTTTTATAAAAGTCAAAATTGTAGTTGTAGCTTAAAACCAATGAATCATATATAAAATCAACAGATGCAATATATGCTTTTGCATTATCATCTGATCTTTTATTTTTATAATTTTGTTCAAGCTTTAATGATGTTTTATTAATAAGCTCCCTGACTTCACAAAGACACTGTAGTTCATAATATTTACCTATCTCTTTATCGGTGGAAAATAGAAAATTTGACAAAGATATACCGAGTGATAACCCTGCCTTCAGACATACAACATACGGGTTACTTGCACAAATACAATCCCACATTACATCAACCAGCATATCTTCTGTCCATGATACAACTTGTGTTACTCCATTTTCTATATCTACAAGCAATTGACCAAACTTATCACTACAAACAACAATAATATCGGACAATGCTAATTTTAACACAGAATTATCTGTTTGCTCGTACATAGCATTAAGGACAGCAATTATGGATTTATCAATTTCCTGTATAGTTAGATACTTACTGCAAGTTTCATAAAAACTATACAGATCATCAGCGTAATCAAAAATACTAACAACCACATCTATACTATCAAAAGCTTTTGATATTTTTGAAATATCAACTTTTTGCAAAAACGATTTAATAGTACTTTTTTGGTCTTTGGTCAGCTTTTTATTAGTATCAGAACCCAATTTCAATCCATCAATACCGCTTATTAATTTTGTAAATTTCTTCATGAGATCATATTTTTCTTCGATATTTGTTTCTTTTACATGATCCAAAAAACTTCCCACAGTTCCGCTTTCAAACTGTGCACTCAACAATGACAATAATATTGCTTCATAATATTGTTTCTTTTCTATCATTTTGTCGGTTATTTTGCTTGGATCATCAATTAGATTTTCCAATTCCCAAGCATGTATGCCATTTTGGAATTTTTTATCACTATTCAGAGTATTAACAACTCTGAAACATTCATCATTTGAAAAATCCATTTTATTTTCAATGTCCTTTTTAAAGTTTCCGTCTTCATCCAACCACATATCGGCAATATACATTGGCATGTTAAAAGAACCAACAGTAACGTCAATACTAACACTATATCCCTCCGGTGAGATAATTGTAATAGTAGCCTTACCTTCAGCTTTCAATTTTAACGGCACTGTTGCCTTATGTTCATTTTCGCTTGTTAAATAATCACCTACACCCATCTCAATTGTACCAATTTCAACTACATCAGGGTCACTTGATGTTATCTCAAGCGAAGCTATGTTTGACTCCATAGATTTGTACACAACAAGAGCATCAACCGTACTTCCTACACTTCCATTAATATCCTCACCAAACGTGAAACGATCTGCACCAAATTTAATTATAGAACTAATATTCTGCATATCCCACTCGCAGATAAATCCCATGTTTGACAATCCAAAAAATTCCTCACTCCCACAAGTTCCATCATCTTTCAAATCATTCCATTCCCAAATATCGTGTGGAGCTGCAGATGGATTAATTGAATTATAAATCAACATGCAACTTTCCTTACCGTAAAAGTTATTTGGCTCGTCAGTTGCCCAATTGGTATATTCGAATTTTTCATCCGTTATCCACTCCCAAGAATTATTTTCAGTCTTATATCCTCCCAACCAATAACAATTTTTATTCTTATTCTTTAATAAGTCTTCAATTAACTGCTGTTCACTTGAAGATGTAATTGTAGCTAAATGCCCACCAACACTTTCACAATATTTTCGGGCATCGCTCCATGTTAAACCATTGTCAAATACCATATAACTATGATAAGTTAATTTATTCGTTTCTTGATTTGAAAGCTTGGATGTTGTTGCATCGACTGCATTAACAACAGACGTACCTATACCAACCCCTGCAATACCTGCAAACATTACCACCGACAACATTACGGCTACTACCTTGTCAAAAAATCTTTTTGCTTTTGTTTTCATGGTAAAATTACCTCCTCTTATTTTTTGGATTTTTGTTTACGGACAGTAATAATAACAAATACACCTGCCGCCAATGCTATAATTATAACCGCTGTAATGACAATTACAGTATTCTCGCCATTGGTATATGTACTGTTATTCTGTTCCGTTTCAGAATCGCTCGATATAGTATTATCTCCTCCTTTCTCCGGATTCAGAGATGCAATGCCGCTTTCCTGTGGAAGATTATCCGAAGATACTTCATCTTCTGCCTCCGCAGTATCATGAGATACAGTACTGCTGCTGTAACTCTGCTCGGACTCATCAGATGATATACCGTCTGACTTCTCAGTTTGAGCCTCGGACACCGTAAGACCGGGATTATCATTAAGCGAACTTTCGTCTCCGTCCGAGGTATTTTCAGATACGGTCGCACTCTCAACTGAGCCGCTGTCATCTGTCTGCGGTATGTCGGAGGTATGGGACTGCATACCTCCGGATTTACTGCTTTCCTGCTTTTCGGAATTATTACTCGTGTCTGATTCCTGCCGACTGACATCCGTATGTTCGTTAGTTTTCTTCGACGACTCTTCAATATCAATATTTTGCGGTGCATTTTTTGTATTTAGACTATACTTTAAATCAACTGTTGTATTATCGGAAATCAACTTACTGTCAATATCATACAACTTGAAACTCTCCGCATATATTGTATTTTCATTAAACTTATCATTCTTTAATGAAAAAGTTATTACCGCCAATTCCGTATTTCCGCCCACAACACCTTGTGCATTCAGAAAATTAAGCGATACAATACCCTCTTCATCCGGATTAATATTAACCATCTGTGCATCCAATGCCCCTTGAACTGCGGATTGCAGTTCAAGGGTATCGGTGTCATATCCCAGCCTGATTGTTCCCGCTGCGGAAACATCAGGTGTAAACGAAAGTATTGCCGTTATTGTGCCATCACTGTTTACAGTTTCATCAAGTATAAAAGTAGGCTTGTCGTCCGCATAAACAATCATATTCCCCCACACGGCGGAAAATATCATTAATACAAAGAACAGATAACCAACCCATTTATTTTTTACTTTCAAAGTTTTCAACCTCCACTGTTTCATTACAACTCACTTATCAGCCCTGCATCAAACCTTGAAATCATCAGTGCATCGGCAATATTTACTTCGCTGTCATTATTTACATCCGAAACTGCAAGCTGACTTTCGTCAAGTTCGGCAAGTCCTGCATCATAACGGGATATCATAAGTGCATCGGCTATATTTACCTCGCCGTCGTTGTTGGTGTCACCTGTACTCTTGGCTTCCTGTACATTAAATTTTATTGTTTTTTCACCTTTGTACATACCTATACCAATTACCGTTATACTATATTCTCCGGGTTCTTTTACCTTAAAATCTCCGGCAAGGTCATAATCAATACCGTTCATAAGTGTTTCGCCGTCTATGGTTACAATCGGCTCAACGCTCTGCTCTGTTCCGTTTGCGGTTATGCTGTCAATCTTTATTTCCGCATTAGCAATATCCGTCTGTTGTGCCTGTATTACAAAACATTCTTCTCTCTCAAATTCCTTTGCGGTATCATATGTTACGGTCAGCTTACCGTTTTCGTCAGCAGTTGCTTGGCTTATATACAGCAGGTTGTCGTCACTCAATATATCCTTTGTATCTCTTGTCTGCACCACATAAAAATTATATGTACAGTTCGGGGTCAGTGAGGTAAACTGTTTTGTTTTTGTATTTGCACTTGTTGCCTTTACAGTCGCTATCGGCTGTGCTTTGGTGTTCAATATTTTACTTGTATCAGTCGGGCATGGTATCAGGGTTGGGATATGACCTCCACTCCATTCAACATACTCAGTCCACATATAGAGATTGCCCAATTTGTCTATTGCATAAGTACACTTATAAACCGTGAACACAAAATTTGTATATGCAAAAGCTATATTTGACATTATCTTTTTGGGTTTAAGACAATTATCGTATGTACCATCTCCTATTTGACCATACTCATTATATCCCCACATATAGAGATTTCCCTGTTTATCTATGGCGGCGATTGTATCCACGCACACACTTACATAATCTACATTTGACATTATTTTTTTTGGTTTAAGACAATCAGTTGTTGTTCCATCTCCTATTGCACCGCACCAATTAGCTCCCCACATATAGAGATTTCCCTGTTTATCTATGGCAGCAGTTGTAGTACTGTTATGACCTGTAATTACATGATCTACATTTGACATTATTTTTTTTGGTTTAAGACAATCAGTTGTTGTTCCATCTCCTATTTGACCATATCTATTATCTCCCCACATATAGAGATTTCCCTGTTTATCTATGGCAGCGGTTATATTACTGAACAAACTTACACATTCTACATTTGACATTATTTTTTTTGGTTTAAGACAATTGGTTCTTGTCCCATCTCCTATTTGACCATATCCATTATCTCCCCACATATAGAGATTTCCCTGTTTATCTATGGCGGCGGTTGTGTCAGAGCCATAGTTACAGTCAAAGCTGTACACACTTACATAATCTACATTTGACATTATTTTTTTTGGTTTTAGACAATCGGTTGTTGTTCCATCTCCTATTTGACCTCTATAATTATCTCCCCACATATAGAGATTTCCCTGTTTATCTATGGCGGCGGTGTTATAGTCATTCACACTAACATATTCTACATTTGACATTATTTTTTTGGGTTTAAGACAATTATCGTATGTACCATCTCCTATTTGACCCTCACTGTTATAACCCCACATATAGAGATTACCCTGTTTATCTATGGCAGCGGTAGAGGCACCCACACTTACATACTCTACATTTGACATTATTTTTTTTGGCTTAAGACAATCATCGTATGTACCATCTCCTATTTGACCCACACCGTTATAACCCCACATATATAGATTTCCCTGCTTATCTATTGCTGCGGTGGTGTGGGCGAAGACACCCACACTTACATAATCTACATTTGACATTATTTTTTTTGGCTTAAGACAATCATCGTATGTACCATCTCCTATTTCACCATGGTAATTCTCCCCCCACATATATAGATTTCCCTGCTTATCTATTGCCGCAGTATTATCTCCATCAGAAGTCACATACGCCCAATTACCTTTTGCAGTACTCGGACTTTCAAAATTTCCGCCTGATAAATTCCAATTGAATTTGAGATTATCCTGCAAAGAAAGAACCATTGTTATGGATTTTTTATCATATTCTATATTAAAATCATACTTTGAGGCATAACCTATGCCGTCTTTGTAAGCTATGATACTTAACGGATTAGCAGGAATTTCAACTACAACCTCGCCGTTTGAATCCGTAGTGTGTGTTTCGCCGTTTACCTCGACAAATGCACCGACAACGGGTGTCTTACTTTGGTCTACTGTTTTTATCTCCAACCGATATTTCTTATGCGGACATTCGGAAAATCCAAATTCGCCGAAATCTAACGACCAGTAAAAATCTAATAAATGTATTGTTATATCAGTCAAAGTCAATTTAAATTTCAATTTATCCATGTTGAGAAGTTTCATTTCCATTTCCAACGACATCTTAAATGAAATTTCACCGTCAATACAGTTTTTACATTCGTGTATATAATCTTCTTTGGGTTTTATTATTGAATATGTTGCTTTCACTTCAACTCCGACTTTCGCCTCTAAGCCTATCATCGCCACGTATTTGCTTATAATGTTAATACTCGGTTCAAGTGCAAAACCCAAAAATAACGCACCCTCAACCTTTAATTCCGGATTAAAGGTCGGCGACTTGCTTATATTTTCCAATCCGTTTGTATCTGTTGCTCTGCCACCGACACTGCCCTCCAATGTGGTGTTAAATTCAACCGTTATTTCTCCCTCAAAAAATATTTTCGGAGTTACTGCAACAGTTATACCCGTAAAAACAGGAATTTCAAAACTCGCCAAATCGTGAGATACTTCAAATTTACCTTTGAGTTTGATTGATAACTCTGCCGAATAGCCTAAATTAAATTCACAGAATTTGCATTTATTATCCATATATAATTTAAATGACGGTTTCAAACTGAATTTCAAGCCGCCTTTAATGCTGAACTGTTCCTCATCACCTTTTGAAAATAAATCCAATTCAAATTCTGAAGATAGCTCATTTTCTACATCTAAATCCATACTGCGAGCAATACCATTTTGTGATGCTCTATCGGCATACAGCTTTCTTTCGTTTACATCCCTTTTATCACTCGACATACCCTTGTAGGTAATTCCCTCATCAAGATTTGAGGCATCAACGGTTGCTTCGGATAAATCCGCCTCTGCATCTATTTTCACATAGTTAAATACCTCATCCATAGATGTTTCTTGGCTCGTCACGGTCGCCTTTGTTCCGTCAATCGTGATATTATCAACCTTAACAATAATAAGATCATCACCGTAATTATATGCAAAAATATCACCGGATTTTAGTGAGGAAATATTGCTGTCTATGTTCTCGAATACATAAACTCCGCTTTCGTCATTGGCAGATACTACCTTATTTTTTGTTTTGCTTTCGGGTATGACATTTGTTTTGTCACTATATACGGCAAAATTGTTTGATTTGTCATTGTCGAAATTCAAAACGGAATCACTGTCAAAATCATCCGTTGTCTTGGCAAGAAATTCCTGCATCTCCTTTGTGTAATTCGGGCAGTCATAAACCTTGCACATCGGTCGGAGTGTAGTTTTGTCCACGAGAAATACTCTGAGATAAAAATACTCAGGCATACTGTCCGTATCAAGTGTAATAACAGCAGTCGTATCTTCCGCACTTATATCTGTCTTTCCTGTGGAAATAAGCGTTGTTCCGTCTTCGTCATAAATCGCCGCTACAAGCGTACCCGACTCCAATGTCTGAAACTCAACCGAAACCTTATTTCCCGTAACCTCCGCTGTAAAAATTTTGTAACCTACACTTTCGCTCTCCTCAATATCTTCATCGGAAATTTCTTTTGACAGCAAATCACCGAATGAGTTGGTTGAATTAACCGAAATGTCATTTTGCGTACTTACACTGCTTCCGCTTTTTTCGGGTAATTCATCGGCTGCATTAACAGACGTACCTATACCAACCTCTGCAATACCTGCAAACATTGCTGCTGATAATACGACAGAAACAACCTTGTCAAAAAATCTTTTTGCTTTTGTTTTCATGGTAAAATTACCTCCTCTTATTTTTTGGATTTTTGTTTACGGACAGTGATAATAACAAATACACCTGCCGCCAATGCTATAATTATAACCGCTGTAATAACAATTACAGTATTCTCGCCATTGTTATATGTACTGTTATCCTGTTCCGTTTCAGAATCGCTCGATATAGTATTATCTCCTCCTTTCTCCGGATTCAGAGATGCAATGCCGCTTTCCTGTTGGGAATTACCCGAAGATACTTCATCTTCTGCCTCCGCAGTATCATGAGATATAGCACTGCTGCCGTAACCCTGCTCGGAATCATCATATGATACTCCGTCTGACTCCTCAGTCTGAGCCTCGGACATGGTAGAACTCTCAACTGTTCCGCTGTCATCTGTCTGCGGTATGTCGGAGGTATGGGACTGCATACCTCCGGATTTACTGCTTTCCTGCTTTTCGGAATTATTACTCGTGTCTGATTCCTGCCGACTGACATCCGTATGTTCGTTAGTTTTCTTCGACGACTCTTCAATATCAATATTTTGCGGTGCATTTTTTGTATTTAGACTATACTTTAAATCAACTGTTGTATTATCGGAAATCAACTTACTGTCAATATCATACAACTTGAAACTCTCCGCATATATTGTATTTTCATTAAACTTATTATTCTTTAATGAAAAATTTATTACCGCCAATTCCGTATTTCCGCCCACAACACCTTGTGCATTCAGAAAATTAAGTGATACAATACCCTCTTCATCGGGATTAATATTAACCATTTGTACATTCAATGAACCTTGAACCGCTGATTTCAGCTCAAGAACATCGGTGTCATATCCCAGCTTGATTGTTCCTGCTGCGGAAACATCAGGTGTAAATGAAAGTATTGCCGTTATTGTGCCATCACTGTTTACAGTTTCATCAAGTATAAAAGTAGGCTTTTCGTCCGCATAAACAATCATATTCCCACACACGGCGGAAAATATCATTAATACACAGAACAGATAACCAACCCATTTATTTTTTACTTTCAAAGTTTTCAACCT
>CANQAJ010000094.1 GCA_947589365.1 uncultured Clostridia bacterium
CTTTATATAACTGATGTTAATACCTTCAGTTTTTGTACTTCCTATTGCACAAATATCAATGTTGATATTTCTCTCTGCAAGCATTGAAGCAGGATTTGTTTTTCTATAGTTATCCAAAAAATTTACCGCCTCACCTGTTATTTGTAACAGGTTATATTCTTCAACATCACCCTCTCCTCCCTCTAAACTACAATATAAAGATCCATGTATTAATGATTTCTCATTTAACTCATCCCACAAACAGCCTCCGAAAAAATCTTCCGTATAATTCCATGGCAATATATCTCTTTCGCTGCTAAAACTCGTTACATACAAATTCAAATCCCAGCCGGGATATTTTTGTTTAAAAGAAGTTTCAAAAATCTTTTCTTCCGATTCCCACTCATTCTCAATTTTCGCCCTATAAGTATCTAATGTCAAACACATCAGTATTGTAATTATCAAATATACAGATACAAACGCAGTTAAAATAATACCTTTGTAGTGTTCGCTCAATATTCTTATAAACGTATTTTCTTTCTTTTTAGTGACATTAACCGAATGATGGAAAATATGTTTTTTTACCAATTTTATTATAGCTTTGACAGCAGAAATTAACAGTATTAATATCAAACCAACACCCAATACAACACATATTTCAATAAGTCTGCTTACATTGAAAAACATAATTACACCCCCGATTCAAAGATATTACCTCAGGTTTAAGATATTCATCCGGATGTATATTACCATTCCATTCGGCTGACAGATTCCTGGTTTCAGGTCGCATTATTCAATCTGTAAAAAAGCCCAATACAGAAATAGAGATAACAAGAAAGGCATAACAGTAGCCGTAGTGTTAGTAAAAATACGCCAACCCAACTCTTTTTTTGATAAACTGAGTTTGTTCTTCTTATATCGCTGCAAATTCATCCAAAATGCAAATACTATCATCAAAAAATAAACCGCCAAATTGGAGATTATAAAAACTCTGTAAAAACCTACTGCTGCCTCTATGCTGCCCCCAATATGAGCATGAGCATTAGTCCAATACATTGCTCCCATTTCTCCAATGTAAATTGATGGAAACAAGATAAAATTGACAACACATAATATAATTATTGATTTATCTACATATAGCAATTTTTTCACTCTAAATTACCCCCCATTTACTGTTCATAAAAGTTTTATCAGTATATACGGCGTAAGAAAAACCGCAAAGGAGAGAATTGTTGCGGTAAGTGTAATTTTCAGGTAATTATTGCTATAAGGGTTTCGGCCATATTTTTTGTTATATTGATGAAACAACAATATATTTGATATCGTGTATCCCAAAATGTAGATTACCATTGTTGCATAAACATAGAACCATATTTTAACTGTTTCATAAAAAAAAGATACATCCTCCGGAAGTCTTTCAACCATCAGGGCATTTAATAACAAGCAAAAAAGGAATGCCAAAATTATCCCAAACAAAACATTGATTATTACAGGCAACATACCCATTTTTTTATTCATTAATATCATCTCCATATAAACAACAACTGTAAAACCAAAAGGATTAATCCACAATCATTCTATCCCTTAAATGCATCACATGAACGCTATATGCTGTTTTACCATCAAAAAAAGTATCCAAGTCAGTATGTGCAGCATAACCTAACAACGCCGTCACTTATTGCCAAGCTTATAATAGCAGCGTGTTAAAGTTCATGGTGCGTTTCATCATTCCATTCAAAATACATCAATTTCATTTTGTCGATCCTCCATTACAAATTCAACAAATGCATACCTCGCCGTTCGTGAGCAAATTTCATTAAAACCATATTTAAACAGCTGCCAATAATTAACAAGTCTAATAAAGTAAAATACTATGTTTCTTTAATTCTCACACAGTTTCTAAATCACTATCCGTAATATCATAAAATCAACAGTATAGGGACTGTAAATGGAACGATCGAAATTAGTGTGTTAATAATCAGGTATTGCCATGGATTACTTAATTCATGCTCATTTTTTATGTATTGTATAAAATTAAGTATAGCACATACAATCATCAAAAAGACAATATACAATATATTTATTATAACATACATTTTAGATATCTCATAATTTGATGGAAAATCCAAGTTATCCAAATTATTTCTTATATAATCTTTACCTGCAATTGTTATGACACTAATTACTATACAGTTAAATACTGCATCAACCAAAACTAATAATCTATCCTTTATCATCATAACCACCACCGAAATACCATCTGCACCAAAACAGGGATTAGAGTTATCAATATTATTTTTACGGTGTAGCGAGAATAATTCATTATATCGTATTTTTTGCTGAAGTATTTATATAAAATCATATTAGAAAAAATATACAGTACCCCAAATATAAGTAATACTATATAAGAATTGCGGAAAAACAAAAGTGTGTTAATATAATTATAACTACTGCGTGAAAAATCCTGAAGCTGAAATCCTAAATATAATACTGTCAGTCCCACAGACATTATTATTCCGAATATCAAATTAAGAAAGACAGCTATAAACGGTACAAATTCTTTTTTATCTTTCAATTTTTTATTCATACTTTCCTCATTCATCTCACATTTGCAAATATATCAGGTATTGATATTTTAACACAATCATCCCTTAGCTCAAGAGTCGACTTTGCGGAGGAATATTTGATTATAGTGTACAAATACCGGTTGGCAATAGTTTCATCATCGCCTAACTTAACCATAGCCTCGCCCGGTCATGCAGAGCCTGTATCATTATCATTGAGATAATAGTAAATGCTCGGCTCACTGTCGTAAAGCTGACCGTTACTACGTATTATAAGGGGCATAACACGTTTAACTTTAGCAAAATTTCCCTTACATTCTTACAGCAGTTCTACTGACTTCTCTTTATACCATCTTTATACTACATTATTCCGCAAATGTCAATATTTGTTTCTATATTTCATCAACATTTTTCTATCCTGCCGAGGCAGGGTGGGTATGTCGGCGGCATCCCCACATTAAACTCCGTTTTTTCTGTTTTCACATTTTTAAAATTCACTTGTTGCTTTCGCAAATTGACAATCTTTAGGCAGATTTGAAATTAACTTTTCTTCCACTTCCTCATAACTCTTACTGCCCTTCTCACCCGGATATGAACCACTTCCCAACTCACGGTATCCAAAGCAACGCAAATTTTTAAATTCGCTGAAATCACAATCCCAATATATATTATAAAGATCAAGTGCAATAATTTGCTTGCAATCGGAAAAATACCGCAAATCACTCAGCGTTGCATTCTGGACATGAACTATCATCTTATCCAAATCTCGTAAAGAAATATTGTCACCTGTTTCGTTTTCTTTCATTTTAAACATGTCATCATAATTCTTATGAAATTCTATACGATTAGACCAATCATAATACATCTCATTCTCATCCGTTGTATTAAGAATAAGGGTGCTTATCCTAAACTCGGTTACTTTTCCATATCTCTCTTCCTTGTGTTGTTCGGAATATTTTATACAAATCTCCCTTAAATCTGCCGCTTCTTTAGGAAAATGATTTTTGTATTCTTCACCCGTCGGATAATTTCTATTAACCTTGAACCTCACTGTCAGAAGGTATCCCGGTTTAGACCTAAATTCTTCAATATCTGTATCTACATCTACATCACCATAGAGCTTGGACATCTCAGAATGTACATAGTTTTTGAAATTTCTATCTTCTGTATTTCTTTTGTATTCTTTTATGTATTCTGTGATTTTGTATACAGAAAAAACCAGTATGACAACTACAGATAAAACTATAAGCACATTTCTTATTATTCTTCTTTTTTTGTCTTTTTTCTGCAACTTAAGTATGGTTCGGGTTACATCATCAATCGCTGCACCGTCAACAGATTCAATATTATCTTTATGCTTAAACATAATATTACCCCATTTCATTGAAAGCAAAAATTAATAATTAACAGCAGATATTCTAATACGCAGATCGGGATTCTGATTATAAAAATTCCCCGACTTATACCATTTTTCACCCGAAACACTAAGACCTTCTTCATTCTGTCCGGGATACTGATCCGCTCCGTTATTGCTGAAAATCACCTTTTTACAGTTCCACACATATAGCTTTATTCCTACATTTTTCGCCATTCTCCCTGCCGAGGCAGGGTGGGGATGTCGGCGGCATCCCCACAAATACACACGTTTGTTATCCCTTTCTCTCCCTCTCATCTGTTTCATAACACACATACCAATTATCTGTTAGTTTGATGTTTTTCCAAATAAATTCACCGGGGCGTGAAATCCTCCCATTTGGTTGATCTTCCGGTGTACCTTCAAGATAGACAATATAAATCTCCTCTTCATCTTCAAATTTAAACCAAATTTTCAATGGGAATCCGGTGTATTCTTCATCCAAATAATCATTAAGTAAATATACTTCTCTTAACCCGGTATGCTCAAATGTACCTTTGACAGAATCGGTCAGTTTATCATCTAATATTTTCTGTATTTTCTGTACAGAATTTTCTGTTGATACAATATGAAACGATATTTTGGAATCAGTTTTTACCATTTCAGTGCTACTGCCACGTGCCTTAGGTAAATGGATTTTTATATTATCGTATGTGTAATAATCCACCCCGTTATTTGTATAATAATCTTCCCCCTCGTTTTTTACTAATTCCTGAATCTCTCTGAAACCCGCTTGATTTTCCCAAAACATCGGTATATACGACAAAGCTCTTTTGCCATTTTCGGGCAAAACCAAATAATTAAAAACAGACGAAAGAATTATACATAAAATAACAATTATTATAGTAACCATGGAGTTTCTTTTTATCTTTTTTGTAACCAAATACTCAACTCCTTTCGGGATTAAATAAATAATACAGTGCATAACCTAACCCAATATATGCCTTGTCTTCGTCACTATCAGAACCCGATGTTCAAAAGATAAAGTTTATTAAAAAAGAAGCAATCCCCGGTATCAAACACCGGTACCGTTATTTTCGACATATCAGGATTCTGATTATAAAAATTCCCCGATTTATACCACTTTTCACCCGTAACACTAAGACCTTCTTCATTCTGTCCGGGATACTGATCCGCTCCGTTATTGCTGAAAATCACCTTTTTACAGTTCCACGCATATGGCTTTATTCCTACATCTTTCGCCATTCTCCCTGCCGAGGCAGGGTGGGGATGTCGGCGGCATCCCCACATTAAACCCCGTTTTTTCTGTTTTCATCTTGTTAAATAAAATCCATCTTCTCCTGCTTTCGCAAATTGACAATCTTTAGGCAGATTTGAAATTACCTTTTCTTCCACTTCCTCATAACTCTTGCTGCCATTCTCACCCGGATATGAACCACTTCCCAACTCACGGTATCCAAAGCAACGCAAATTTTTAAATTCGCTGAAATCACAATCCCAATATATATTATAAAGATCAAGTGCAATAATTTGCTTGCAATCGGAAAAATACCGCAAATCACTCAGCGTTGCATTCTGGACATGAACTATCATCTTATCCAAATCTCGTAAAGAAGTACTGTCATCACTTATCCTATGTTAATGTTTGAATATATATATTCCATCAAAACTCCAACGTTCAAACATTACCTCTACCTTTTCATTAGTTTGTATATAATGGTCAACATAATCATCCATTATAAAATAATTCTTATTTTCTTCAAAATAAACAGGAAATTCTTCGCTTGGAAACATAAAATGACAACTAACAATATCTCCGGCATGTTGAAATGCTGTTTCAAGTAACCCTTTATTATCGTTGATAAAATCTTCTATCATACTTTGAACTTCTGAATTATTCTGTGGAAAATTTTGAACCATAAAATAATAGTCATACCACTTAGTACCGGTTGCAAAGTAACTATAAGCTGTCCCGGGAATTTCAAAGATATTAGGCTTAGACGAGTCATAAAGTTTATGCTGTCTGCTAATTAAACAAAATGATAATATTGCTGCAATTATAATAACTGTAACTATTAACGGTATAGATTCCTTTATTTGAGTTCTCATCGTTTTTTTCATCTTATTTCTCCCTCAAACGGAACAGTATACTTCATCAAATTTATAAATGGTGTGAACTCTCCATTAAATTTATCATAATGCTGTAATACATACCAAGCTCTAAAGCCTGCCAGATTCACATAAAGTTTTTCAACATCAGGTTTATCAAGTCCGAAATGATCATAAAGAGTAAAATTCAAAGTTCCCGAAAAATGCTTTCCATCAAAGTGGTAATCGTCAACATAGATATTGCTACCCCAAAGATCATTGATACTTATAGTTAATCCAAAAAACAAGTATCCCGGATTATCTCTCGAAAATTTTATTTTACTAGTGCCACTACTACGTATTATAAGGGGCATAACACGTTTAACTTTAGCAAAATTTCCCTTACATTCTTGCAGTAATTCTACTAACTTCTCTTTTGTAAAATCAAAGTACTTTTGAACCTGCTGATCATCATATACCTGTTCAGACAATGAATTATTGGTATAACATGGTATATTCATTACACCCAAACCGGTTTTTACAGGAATCGTATTATTCGTACCATTTAAAAATACATCAATCAGATCATTTATTATCTCACGATTCGCGCGTGCAAAAAAAGAATTACACATATACCTAAAATCATTTTCCAAACCGGATACAGATAAATCAAGTTGATATTCAAAATCGCTGTCAATATCCATCATATCACTATATGAAAAGTCATTCGTTTTCAAATCATCTGCTAAAGTCATTTCATCATATCCAAGTCCCATCTTATGTTTTGATTGGTATATCAATCCATTAACTTCATCGTAAAATAAAGGATCCATATCACACGAGTCATCATAACCATCCAAATCCGTATCCGGTAATTCCGGATTACTACGAGCATCAAAATAAAAACAGTCTGTCACAACACCATAACCGATATATTCTCTTCTGACTATGACTTTTTCATCAAAATCTCCATCAATACCCATCTCCTCATTATCCGTCAAACCATCGCTGTCACTATGTTTGTTTTCGGGATCTGAGTAATATATCTCCCCATCTGATGTATACATTCCTTGCTTTTCTACAGTATCCGGCAATCCATCTCCATCGCTGTCCGTTTTATCAATATTCATATTCATGCGACTCAACATTTCAATTATATCCTGTGCATCAATCGCATTATAATACTTACCCCCTGTTTTCTCAGCAATTTCAATTAGTTTGTCACTATCGCCCGATTCTACATTAATCGTATATATTTTGACGTTTTTCCATATACAGTATTCAACAATTGAACTGCAATTATCAACATCTCCATCACATAGCAACACGATAATTTTCTCTTTAGAACTGTCTCTGTCATCAAGCTCACTTACTGCCTCACTCAAACCTGCATTTACAGATGTACCTCCACCGGCTTTCAAATTTTCCACTGCCTGCTTAAATTCAGTAGTAGAATTATATATATAGCTGCACATATCAGCTTTGCTATTAAACGCTATCAAGGATTTTGTATCCTTTTCTGTGAATGTATCTGCAAATTTCAGCAATGCTTCCTTTGCCTTTTCGAGTCTGTGTCCGGACATACTTCCCGATACATCAACCACGAATGAGAAATGATAACCATCGCCCTCACTATGCTTGTACATTTCCTGATTATTCCATGTATCAAACCAATCTTTTCTATTCACTATCATATATTTTGAGAAGTGCGTAGTTTCAACACTTACAGTATGTTTAACAGTATCAACAATGCTTTCCTGATCAAGAATATGGTACCACTTTTCTTCCTCATCATACCACATTACTGACAAATCTTCTTCTTTGGTATCTCCCAATTTGTCGGGATCATAAGTAAAGGTTATTGTTGCCGTGTCAAACTCTGATGTGCTTTCTATTTCAACAGGTGCTCCGACAAGCCCCACTACTCCGCTTGAAAGCATATCAATATTATATATGTTTTCGATAGTCGTGGTTGTATTTATATTTCCCGTTCCCTCAAAGCTTACGGTTACATCCGTAACTTCCGGCTTTTCCTCCTCGGATATCTCCTGTGTCATAGTCTGCTGTATTTTTTCATCACAGTCAGGTATTCCGTCTCCGTCTGTGTCCTTAATCAAGGGATTCAGACCGAGAGCTATTTCATCACCGTCAGAGAGCGTATCGCCATCTGTATCAGGATTTGTCGGCTCTGTACCATATTTGTTGACCTCATCGCCGTCCTCAAGGTTGTCACCGTCACTGTCCTTATTCCGCGGCTCAGTTCCAAGCCTATATTCTTCAAGGTTACTAAGTCCGTCCTCATCCGCATCTTCATCGGCATCACTAACATTATTATCGTCACTATCGGCCTTTGTCGGATCTGTGCCAAGTGTATTCACTTCATATCCGTCAGGCAAAAGATCCCCGTCAGTATCGGTCTTGTTGATATCCGTGCCGAGAACCAACTCACCGCAATCCGGCAGGTCGTCGCCGTCCGTATCAGTTTCACTGTCACACCATATACCATCTTTATACCACATTATTCCGCTTGCGTCAAGACCCGGTTCGTTTTGTTCCGGAATTTGGTTATTTCCGTCATTAAACATAACCTTTGCGGAGGAATATTTGGTTATAGTGTACATATACCAGTTGGCAATAGTTTCATCATCGCTCAACTTAACCATAGCCTCGCCCGGCCATGCCGAGCCTGTATCATTATCATTGAGATAATAGTAAATGTTCGGCGAGGACCAGTTGTCCGGTTTATAGAAATATACGGTTATTTCCTCCGGACGCTCCTTTGTCCATGTTCCGTTTCTGTACCACATCTCGCCCGATACAGCAAAGCCTTCTTCCATAACACCCGGTATCTGAACACCGGCACCGTTATTGAAAAGCACCTTTGCTTCCTCTAAGCCGTAGATTTTGTATGTGTACCAACCGTCACCATTGGCAAACATGGGTACACCCGTCCAATCGGAACCTGTAATATCACCGTTGTAATAATATATGTTTACATTGCTCCAATTATCATAATTGTAGAAGTGTACGGTAATTCCGTCCGGCTCACTGTCGTAAAGCTGACCGTTTATGTACCACTTCTCCCCGCTTACATCATATCCCGGCTCATTCTGTGCAGGATCCTGATTATTTCCGTTGTCGCTGAAAATCACCTTTGCACTGTCGTAACCGTAAATATCATACGAATACCGGCCGTTGCCGTCCGAAGTCATGGCAACTCCCGGCCATGTCACGGGATTGGCACTGTCCGTATAATAATAAATATGCGGGTCGCTCCAACCGTTTGCATTATAGTAATGCACGGTTATTTTCGACATATCGGGATTCTGATTATAAAAGTTTCCCGATTTATACCATTTTTCACCCGATAC
>CANQAJ010000095.1 GCA_947589365.1 uncultured Clostridia bacterium
GTCTGTCCGTTCATGGCATACATATACATCTTATCCCTATATTTGAAGGTCATCATCCACACAGGCATAAGAGCGTAGTCCCAATGCTCGTCAATTGTATTAATATCAAAGCTGTCAATCGTCACCGAATCATAACCTTCAACCGTATCACGATAGATTTTCTTCGCATATTCGGCAAGAGCCTTATCTACCTCGGACTGTACCTGATTTCTTTCAAGATCTCTTTTTTCAGCAAGAAAACCGGAAAGGTACGCCATTGTAAACGGTTTCAATTCCTCATCATCATACGGATTAACATACTTCAATATATTCTTGCTGTTATCTTCACTCAGTGCCGATTGCGGAAATTTTGTAAAGTTTATTACACCCGCACGGCGAATCTTATATATTTTTGTTTCCTTATATTCGTAGTCGCCCTCAGTCCATCTTCTGACCTTTTCCGCTGTAGCACTTATTCCGCCGTCTCTATGCGAATCGACAAGCCAATACGGATAATATACTCCCTTCATCATATCGAGTTGTGCAGATGATCCAAAGTCCTTCGGCAAAAACCATTTCTTCTTGCAGAACTCGCGGAACCTCTTTTTTGCATCCTCTTCGGATATTTTAAAAGGTATAACCCTGTCCGGTTTAAATTCACCTTTAAGTCTGTTTGTAAGGACAACGGGACTATGGCAATATACACAGAAAGTAGCCGCTGTATTATCGGTTTCTGCAATTACCTCGGCTCCACAGCTTTGGCAAGTGAAAAGTGCGGCACCGTAAAGCTGATCCTCTTCACTTTGTTCCTCGGACTCTCTTTCTTCGTCGAGCTTTTCCTCAAGATTTCCGAAATGCTGCTGCAAGACCTCTTCGGTAAATTCGCTGCGGCAATATTCGCAATAGAATTTAAGCTTGGAGGCATCATATTGCAGCGGACCTCCACAATTTATGCATTTATAGGATAATGTTTCCATTAGTTCGGAGTTCACTCCTTTTTTATGTAAGACCTCCCCGATACAACAATGAGAAGGCATTATTTATATTCATCAGGGGACGCCGTTTTTCATCAAGCGTCCCCGTCTAAAAACAATTCCTCAACAGATACTGATACCCGGAGCCTCGTTTACAGACAGACAAGCTATATTGCCGGAGGTATTACAATCTGTCATTTTTTATACAACAAATACGGTTTATTATCATGCATAATCCGAATCATTTATCGGATCTCCGCATTCGGGGCAGAATTTCGGAATAGGCTGACTCATATCAGGTTCATAACCGCATTTATCACATTTAATTTTCTTTGGTTTTGCGTCTGGACGTTTTGCACCGCATTCGGCACAGAACTTACCCTTATTGACCGCACCGCAAACGCACGTCCACTCTCCGGATGCAGCGGGTACAGGCTTAGGCTGCCCGCATTCCGCACAGAACTTTCCGGTATTTCCGGTCTTGCCGCAGCTGCACGTCCATCCGTCTGCCGTCGGTGCAGCCTGCTGCGGCTGAGCAGCGACCGTCTGTTGCTGTTGAACAGGCTGTTGAGGCTGCTGCATCTGTTGCTGCTGCATCATACGCTGCTGCTGCATCTGCTGTTCCATCTGCATCTGCTGCATATTTGTAGCCGAAGCTCCCTGCATAAAGCCGCCGGCGGCATTCATACCCATACCGACGCCCATAAAGCCTGCCATTGCACCATTTGCATTTGAACCTGCATCTCTGATACCCTCGGATATATTTTTCTGCATCATTGTTTCTCTCATACCGGCATTGTTGAACATAGCAACTCTGCTTCTTTCTTTGAGGAGTTCCTTTGTTTCATCATCCGGAGTAACACTGATACCTATTTGCCTCAGCTGTATACCACGCTCTTCAACCCATGTATCACGAAGAGCTGTTTTAAGTGCTTCACAAAGCTCCGGAAGATGTGCCGGAACCTGGGAAATCTTTACACCTTTTATTGAAAGCTCAGCAAGTGCAGGCTCAAGAGCCGTGATAACCTCAAGGTCATATCTTTGTCCGACAAGCTGCTCCATATTGACAGGCCGCATATTTGTAACATCGGAGGTTGCTATAACCGTCCTGAAAAATCTTAGCGGATCCACAATTTCTATAGAAAATTTACCATGGGCACGGACGCTGACATCAATATCGTATGTTGCATCATAAAAGCTTACCGGATTCGGTGTACCGAATTTGATACCCTCAATAGGTTTGAGGTTGATATAGACAACCCTCTGAGCGGTAGGCGTGACACCCGAAAATTTAAAACGGTTGAAAGCCTCTTTGAGAGAGTCACCGAACTGACCGTTAAAAAGAGACGGAAGTGAAGAATTTTTTACTTCAAAATAACCCGGCTCTGCTGTATAATCGACAATGGCACCTCCGTCTATGAGGAGCATCATCTGATTATCATAAACGTGTATGATAGATCCGTTTGAAATAGTGTTGCCGGTACCCTTGTAGTTTGTATTTCTGCTGTCGTTGCGTGCCTTCATTATACCGGGACACATAACGGTTTTTGCATCCATATCACTCGGTTCAACTACCTCAAGCCATGTATCGGCAAGTGCCCCGCCGACAGTATTCATCGCAGCCTTAATAATTCCCATTCTGACGCATCTCCTTTGTTAGTATAATTTTTTTGTCATCCTGTTTTTTTCCTTGATATCTGTAAATGACCATCCGAAAACGTCTTGTGACATATTCCTGAACGGTGTTCCGCAGAAAAGACATTTGTCCGCACTTGACGAACTGAGCGGTGCACCGCAGTTAGGGCAGTTGAGTCCCATAACATCTGTAACTCCGGCTTGTCTTGCCAACTCGCTGTCAAGAACCCTCGCATACGAAACAACATATACAGTTTCCCTTGTTTTTTCCTTGCTTCCGCTTACGAGCTTACCCTTTTCGTCCTGCGAAAAATTCAGATATCCTACCGCAGACTGGAACCTTATAATAACCATTCCGTTTTCGTGAACATATTCACTTATAACGGTACGGTGTATTACCACATTATCATAATACACACTTAACTCTCTTGACCTCAGGTCTTCTATTATGCTTTCCACCCTGTCAACAAGTGACGGGGATATCGTAAGCTTTTTCAAAGATGAGGTATCTTTATTTTCAATGGAATTGAGATACTCCTTTATAACGGTTTCCACCTGAGGTATAACCGATGCAAGCTGAAAATCGGGAAATTCCTCATGTATTTTGGGCAGATATATCTTATCCATTCCGTTGAGCGATGCCGGATTACTGTCCGAACTATCCGCTTCTTTGAGATCCCTTATAAAATTACCCATGCTCAGGTCAAGACCGCTGTCCTTTTCAAACCTTTTTATTTTTCGTCTTATGACAAGCACAACACCTACAATAATTGCAACAGGTGCGGCAAAAAGTACACCGGCTATAATCAAGCCTATCGTATTGCCGTCCACTCGGCATCACCTCACACAATACTGCCGACATAATCCGCCCTACAGTCCATATTATACTATATTTCCAACTTTTTTGCAACAGCAAAATTATTTTTATGCTTTTTGTCCCGACACTGCCTGCATACCGGATAATTATCATCCAAGCTTCACTGTAACGATAAAACCGCTGCAATTATCTCCGGATATGCTGTAATCGTAATTTTCCGGTACAGGTATTTGTGTATCCCGAGCCTCGTCCGCCTCAACAAAATATACACACCAGCGGCATCCGCTGTGATCCTCCATAAGTGCGGGATTATCCGGTTTATGTTTATATATGATATCAAAATATTCCTCAAGCGTTATATTGTTATCGGAAATATACTGTGCATGGGGAATACCCACATATCTGAAATGCCACGGCTCCGCAGAATAGCCTGTTATATCCTCCTTACCGGCAGGATACCTTATAATGAAGCCGTAATCGGAGCAGTGTTCATTTATCCACGCATAATTTCCCTCTCCGCTGTAATCTATTCCGTTGCCGCCGTCAATATTCAGATCGAGATCAAAGACATATCCGGTCTGATGCTCACTGTATCCCGGAGGAGCCACCCATTGCTCCGCTGTCTGTGTGCCTACGCTGTTAATCTCCTCATTGAAAAGCCCCACCTGTGTATCATAGCTGCGGTATCCGCACGCAATCATTATGTCCGTTGCACCGTAAATTTCATAAAAATCATCAAGCATGGAATTGACATATCCGATAATGGATGTGTCCAGACTTACATATCTGTCTGTTACGACATAGCTATCGGATTTTGTTTCAAATATGGATTCTACGTTTTCACCGTCGGAATGACATGAATAGTCTTTGTTTACAAGAACAAGCTCACCGTAATGTATATCATCATATGATTTTGAAACGCTTGTCATACTGCCGAGCGTTTCCGCATTCGCCTCCGAAACCTCCGAAACCTCACTGTTTTTCGATGAATCACTCTGCTGTGCATCGTCCGGTTCGGAAGAGGTAACGGTGCTTCCCTCAGCACCTGTCGGAACCTCCGATCCGGAAGCTTCGGTTTTTGTTTCCCGCTCTGTTTCCGTCGCAATATTTCCCGATAAAAGCTGCTGAAAATATACAACTGTAAACAGCAGGCAGGAAATAATAAGCACTGTAAACGTTACCGCAATCTGCTGTTTAAACGGAACGGGCTTATCAAAATCTATTTTGAGTATCTTGGGTATGTGTATGTATTTCATCCGATCTACTTCTTCTCCTGATATTATAAATTTTCGCTTTTATACGACAAAAAATCCACTCCTATATATAATAAATCCAAACAGTATGCAAAATCAAGATAAAATTATAACCAACACATATAAAATTTTTGCTTTTAATTGTTCATTATTCATAGCCTTATCCGTTTTCTCCCGTCAGGTGAAAATTACATACGCCCCGTAATTCAAAAAACTCTTTACATTACGGGATAAAGATAGTAAAATATTCTTAAAAGTCTACGTTCTGAGGAGTGATATAATTGAAAAATCCGAATCTTATAAAAAAGTCAATAATATTTTTACTTTGCACAATGGCATTGGTGATTTTCTGTTCATGCTCGCAGTCGGAACCGGATAAGGTCAACTATAAAACGACCCTTACGTTCTCTCCGAATTTTGCGGGAACCCGTACATTTACCGTAACCTATCCTGCTTCCGCCATATCTCCTTCCTCGGACAAGGCGGAAAATCTCGACAGACTCATACAAAGCTCCTGCCCGTCATCTCTTGCACATTCACTTGATAAATCATCGGGCAGCCTATCCTACACTTTCACATTATCTTTTTCATCCTTTTCCGACTATATGTCAAAGCTTACGGATATACTCGGCACACGCCCCTCTGTCACCTTTGCAAATCCCGACACCCCCCTGACTCAGGGCTGGCGTATAGAGGAATCCTTTGAAAGCTCACAGCTTCTTGATTGGCTCACCAATGCCGCCCATGCCGAGCAGATTTATGATTATGATATCCCCTCGGAGGAAAGCACGACCTCTGTAAGCTTCAATTCCGAAACCGTAACCACGACCCCCGTCATTTCGGTAAATAAGCTCAGCGGACACCCGATAAAATCAATAAAAATTTCCACAGTAAATAAAAAAACCACCTTTGACCGCACATTTGTCTTTACGATATCTCAGAATACCTTTGATTCCCTCGGAGATAAGATATCGGAGTATTTTTCATCTGTAACGGACAGCACAGCCTCAACCGCATGGCAGATAGAAAACGGGGAATATACATATACGGCAGGATTCACGGATATAACCCTGAAGCAGCTTGAGGGCTATACAAACCGTCTGTTTTCCTCCGTATACGGGGATACGGCTTATATTGATAAGGATGAAGGCTCCTCTCCGCTTGCATATCAGAATTCATTTACGGAAACGCTTGATTTTTCAAGCTACGTCAGTGACGGCAATAAAGAAGTTCCCGTCGAATACACCTATACGACCTCAGATAAATCCGAGCTTGATTCATGTCTTGTTTATTCCGGTCTTGAATGGAGCAATGCCTCCAAATTCACAGCGGACAACGACCCGGGCAGAGTTGTGGGAATATCGGTAAAGCAACCCTCTCTTACGGTGCGTATCAATGACGGCAAACAATATGTTCCGAAGATGATTGATATAACCCTTACTCCGCTTGATAATGATAATATACAGAAGTCATTTATATTTTCCTACGATATAAGTGATAACGGCTTTGAGGCATCAAATTATACCGCGTCATATTTTGAAAACCTCGGCATACAGACAACACAGACCTCCAAGGATAAGATTGCCGCCTGTGAAATAGATTTTACGGGAACACCTGCCGAGCTTAACTCAAAAATATCAAAAATTTTCGGCGACGGAAATCTTATCACATTTTCCTCCTACGTTCCCTTTATGACCCTCAGAACAACAAAGCATATAGAGGATTCTGTTGACCTTTCATCCGTTCTTATCGGAGAAAATACGGATACACCCGTAAATTATACTCTTGTTACAAGGGATGGCGAGATTGCAAAATCCCTCATTCGTACGAATGGAGATCCGGACAAAACGGTGTATGCCGATAAAGATGAAAACGGCTCCTGTTCCGTTTTGCTTGCAGGCTCAAAAGCAGACCTCCAATCGGATGTTTCGGTTGCAAATGTCGGCGATATTATAGTTTTCTGCATAATATCGGTTATAATAATACTTCTGACAATTGCCGCGATACTTTTCCTCCGAAGCAGAGAATTACCTCTTTCACCATTACCCGAAGGAAAGAAAAACGAGCTTGCAAATAACCGGAAATCCGATATCAAACCTTCGGAAAGAAATCGAAAAAAGAGAAAGGATAGGGACAGATGAAAACAAAGCTTTGTATATTTGATCTTGACGGTACACTTACGGATTCACTCCGGGATTTGGCAGATTCAATGAATTATGCAATACAAAAACACGGCTTTCCCCCACGACCTACCGGGGAATATCGTTATATGGTCGGCAACGGCATATCCGTACTTGCCGATCGTGCCGCAGGACTTGATAAAAACAGCAATCCTGATGTAAAGAGAAAAATACTTGAGGATTTCGGGGAATACTATGAACTTCATAAGCTCGACAATACACGTCCGTTTGACGGTATGTCGGAACTTATCCGGAAGCTGAAGGAGCTTGGAATAAAACTTGCCGTAAATTCAAACAAAAATGACAATTTTACTTATGACATCGTAACAACACTTTTCGGTAAGGATTGTTTTTCCGACATCCGCGGAAAACGTGACGGCGTAAATGCAAAGCCCGACCCGTCAGCAGCACTTTCCATAATAGAGAATGCCGGGGTAAAAAAAGAGGAATGCATATACATCGGCGACAGCAATGTCGATATACGGACAGCAAAAAATGCAGGCATTAAAAGTATAGGCGTATGCTGGGGTTTCCGTACAAAAGAGGAGCTTATGCAGGAGGGAGCCGATTATATAGCCGAGATACCGGAGGATATTCTGAAATTCATATAAGCGAGGTACAGTATGCAACAAAAACCGAAAATCAATTATCAGCTTATACTTGACAAGACACTTGAAGAAATAACAAGGGAGGGCAAACATCCGTCCTTGCTTTTACATAGCTGCTGTGCACCATGCAGCAGCTATGTCCTTGAATATCTCAATAAATACTTCAGTATTGTGATATTTTATTATAACCCTAATATTTCTCCCGAAAGCGAATATCTCCACAGAGTTAAAGAGCAGAAAAGGCTCATATCGGAAATGTGTCCGGAAGTGGGCTTTATTGAGGGAAAATACGAACCGGAGCGGTTTTATAAAATGTCAAAGGGGTTGGAAAATGAACCGGAACGTGGGGCAAGGTGCCTTAAATGCTACCGTCTGCGTCTTGAGGAAACGGCAAGAGAGGCTGTTTCCCGGGGATACGACTATTTCACCACAACTCTTTCCATATCACCGCAAAAGGATTCCGCCGTGCTGAATGATATAGGGAAAACCGTCAGTGAAAAATACAATATCCCGTATTTATATTCGGACTTTAAAAAGCACGGGGGCTATAAGCGTTCCATAGAACTTTCGGCAGAGTACAACCTGTACCGACAGAATTTTTGCGGCTGTATTTACTCTAAAGCCAAAACCCAAAATCAGAATTATACTACGAAAGATTCCCCGAAAACTTAAACGTTACAGGTATATATTTTCCTCCGAAGAATTATAATTTGATAGAGTTTATATACAGAAAAGTGATAATTAAATCCGTAAAAAAATATATAAATTATTTCAATAAAAATTTGAGATGTATCAAGCCGACAATTTTTTCTTTTTTCCGCACACAATATGGTGACAAACGGGAAATTGTGTGATAGAATAAACGAAGATGAAAGGAGCAGGAAATTATGAAGGAACCGGAAAAACTTATGGGAGAAATATTATTTTCAACAATTTATTCACATTCAACAAGCGGGATAATAGGGAAAAATGAGGATAACATTTCCCTTAAATATGACGAAAAACCAAAATATACGGAATTTGCGGCTCTGAGTGAAGAGCAGAAAAGTATTATAAGAACTTTAATGCCGCTATCTCCGGTCAACGAGGAATTTTCCGTCAAAAATTAATTTCACGTTCTGTTATTTTATTTTGTGAGATGTTCGGAGGATTATAAATGTTACTGTTGTTGGCGTTGGCACTTACTTTTATGCTTTTGGATGTTGTTATGAAGATAGCACTTGTAGTGTGTTCGATTTTCCTTGTCGGCTATATAATTTTGCTTATAGTCTTATCCGGGAAAAATCTTTTCAGACGATTTACCGACGGGTGGAAAAAATATGCAATGTTGGCATTGAAGATATTTATAATTGCGGAAATAGTATTTAATTCTATCGGAATTACGGTAAGTGCACTCTACTTAATCTTTATGAACATTCACTAAGAGTTACAGAAAAGCCTGTCAGATAAATTTGTATGCCTCACCTTTGGTGATATTTCCGCCGATAGATTTATCAATAAGCTTATTATTTGTAACAATGTTTTTGATTTTAACAAAATAAGTCAATAGATAATATGAAAATAATACATAACAATTACTACAAAAAAGTTTAAAAATGATGAGGCTGTCGCATAAGCGTAAAAAAACGCATTACGACAGCCCTTACATTTTCGCATAAAAGAAAATAAATTCACCTAAAGTGAATATTTGCATATTCAGTATTTCTTTAACTTACGGCAACAATTTATCACGAAACCATCAATACGATATCTAAAACATTATGATTGATACATGAAATAAAGATCATCTATCCTATGATTTTTTTTATTTTTATCATTATCAACGGAACCAAACTCAGCCGGAAAAAAGTATCCCTGATTTTTACACTCGATAAGCTTTTCCAAACCATATTCCACACTATCATCA
>CANQAJ010000096.1 GCA_947589365.1 uncultured Clostridia bacterium
AAGCGGTGTGCGCTTTTGTTTTGCAAAGAAAAGAGGTGAAGATATGGCGGATAATTCGGCGGGCAAAATTGTACTTGATATTGAGGGTAATCAGAAGCCGCTTGAAAATACAATAAACAATCTCGGAAACTCACTTAAAAAAGCCTTTACATCTTCTGCCGCTAATATTAAGGCAGCTTTTGATATGGCAATCGGTTCTGTAAGGACATTAATGTCAAGCTGTAAAGAGTTGATGTCAGCATATCAGACACAGATTGAATCCGAAGCACGTCTCGGTGCAACGATGCGTAACACAACTGGAGCGACGGATGAACAGATCCAATCAATTAAGGACTTAGCAGGTGAGATTCAGCAACTTGGAGTAGTGGGTGACGAGGTGCAGCTTGCAGGTATGCAGGAGCTTGCTACTTATGTAGAAAATGTTGATAGCTTAAAAACCATGCTCCCCGTGCTTAATGATATGATTGCACAGCAGTATGGTTATAATGCAAGTACCGAAAGTGCAGTAACTATATCTACGATGCTGGGTAAGGTTCTTCAAGGACAAACAAGTGCATTAATGCGATATGGTTACAGTTTCACAGAGGCACAGGAAGAATTATTAAAATACGGCACTGAGGAACAAAGAGTTGCCACCCTTGCCGCTGTCGTAAGTGAAAGTGTGGGAGGGGTTAATACTGCTCTTGCAAATACTCCTACGGGTAAAATGAAGCAGCTTTCAAATGATGCCGGAGATTTAAAGGAAACATTAGGAAGCCTTGTTACTAATGCTCTTTATCCTTTCGTTAAAGTTCTCGATACTTTAGTTCTTAAGCTTAATAATTTTTTTGGAATATTAATCGAAAATCTGAAAAATCTTTTCGGGATTTCCGATGATTTTAATGTTGGTGGAATGGAGAATCTTACCGACAGTGCCGGAGAGAGTGCGGATAATATTAAATCCGCAACGAAAGCGGCTGAAAAGCTTAAAAAAGTAGTTGCGGGATTCGATCAGCTTAATATCCTTGACAGCGGAGATAGTGAAGATGATACCTCGAAAACAGACACAGGAACAGCTGCCGCCCCTGTGTCAGTACCTGCTCCCGATACATCCGAAAGCGAAAAGGCTATTGATAATCTTAGCGGAAAGATTGATAAATTCTTTAAAGATACCATAAGCATTTTCAATAGACTGAATAAGGCATTGGGACCGGTAAAGAAATCGTTATCCGGCTTATGGGGCGAACTAAAACGTATAGGCGGATTTACATGGGATGCTTTAAAGGATTTTTATGAAAAATTATTAAAGCCTTTAGGTACATGGATGCTTGGAGAGGGACTGCCACGTTTCATTGATGCACTTACCAAAATGCTCAACGACATTGACTGGGAAAAAATCAATGCAGCACTTGGGGATTTGTGGGAATCTATTGAACCGTTTGCGGAAAATGTAGGCGAGGGTTTACTTTGGTTTTGGGAGAATGTACTTACCCCTCTCGGAACATGGACAATGAACGAGGTAGTCCCTGAATTTTTGGGTATCCTAAGCACTGCAATTGAAATACTCAATAAGGTTATTGATAAATTAAAACCTACTTTTCAATGGCTATGGGATAAATTTTTCAAACCAATAGCAGAATGGACGGGTGGCGTGGTTACAGATGTTTTGGATGCTATCGGAAAAGCATTGCAGGGTATTGCAGATAATGAAATAGCAGTAGATATTATAACTGCGTTGGGTGTAGCGATAGGAACAGCATTCGCAGCTGCAACAATAATCCGCATGGCTAATTTCGTTAAAAACTTAAATTTAGCAACAACGGCGACGGGATTACTTACAGCTGCACAAACTGCACTTAATGCTGTTTTGAATGCTAATCCTGTTGGAGTTGTTATTGTAGCTCTTACAACACTTGTTACAACGATTTTATGGCTATGGAATAATTGCGAATGGTTCAGAGATGGTTGGATAACTGTATGGGAAGGAATTTGTGATATTGCCGAGAAAGTTTGGAACGCAATAACAGAATTTTTTACAAGTGCATGGGAAGTTATAAAATCGGTATGGGACAGCGTATGTGATTTCTTTGTCGGTATTTGGGATGGTATAAAAAATGCATTCTCAAAGGTTTCTGATTGGTTTAAGAACGTATTTACAAGTGCTTGGAAAGGTATAAAAACCGCATGGAGCAGTGTTAGTAATTTCTTCATTGGTATATGGAATGGCATAAAAAATACATTCTCAAAGGTTGGCTCTTGGTTCAGTGATATTTTTACAGGAGCATGGAATGGTATAAAATCAGCTTGGAATGGTGTCGGTAATTTCTTTGGCGGTATATGGAACGGTATAAAAAATACATTCTCAAACGTAACAGGCTGGTTTAAAAACGTGTTTTCGGGTGCGTGGAATGGTATAAAATCAGCTTGGAATGGTGTTGGTAATTTCTTCAGCGGTATCTGGGATGGCATTAAAAATGCATTCTCAAACGTAACTGACTGGTTTAAAAATGTGTTTTCAGGTGCATGGCAGGCAGTTAAAAATGTATTCTCCGCCGGAGGAAAAATTTTTGACGGCATAAAGGACGGTATTCTTAATGCATTCAAGGTAGTTGTAAACGGCATAATTGACGGTATCAACTGGGTTATAGCTCAACCGTTCAATGGTATTAATTCCGCCTTGCAGGGCATTAAGGACGTTAATATTTTAGGTCTGAAACCGTTTGATTGGGTAAGTACCATTGACGTTCCGCAAATACCCCATCTTGCAAAGGGCGGTCTTGTAACAGCTCCTACACTTGCACTTGTCGGCGATAACAAAGGTGCTTCGCACGACCCGGAAGTTGTTGCTCCGCTAAGTAAACTTGAAAGCATGATGAACAGCGGCGATAATTCCGAGATAATAAGACTATTGCTGAAAATAATAGCACTGATGGAAGATGATGAGGTCAATTTCTATAACATATTGAAAATTGACGGAGAGGAACTGGAAAATAAGCTGTCTAAGATAAGACGCAGAAAACAACGCAGATACGGAGGTGCGGCATATTGAGTATTTTTAAGGTAAACGGTGCAGAGCTGCCGCCTCCGGTGTCTGCATCATGGAGTATAGCTGATTTGTCAAGTGCAGAGAGCGGCAGAAGTACACGAAACGGTGCGATGTCAAAGGATATAATCGCACAAAAGAGAACATTAACACTTACATGGGGTATTCTTACCCTTGCCGAAGCGTCAAGAGTAGCTCAGCTTTGCAAAAACAAAGGGGCTGCTGTGTATCTGACATATCCCGATATACTTACGGCTAAAACCGTAAAGGGTCGTTTTTACACCGGTGATCTGACAGGAGGCAACTACATTATTCCTAATGCTTCCGATATACATATAAACGGATTATCGTGCAGCTTTATTGAGATGTAGGGGGAAAAGTATGATTAACACATCAAGTCTTTATAAGGACTTAGTAAGGCAGTCCGGAAGATTATTTAAAGCAAAAATTATTGTTACATTTCCGGACGGTACAAAAACAGAACTGACAGACAGTGACATAATGCAGGACAGCCTTGTCCTTACGCACAGCACAACGGACGAGGGGAGTTTTTCAATCGGCGGAGCGGTTATCGGGCAATGTGAATTTGAGATTGATAATACAGCCGGAAAGTACAATAACATGAGCTTTGAGGATGCGGAGGTTGATATCCGTATAGGCTTGGTTATTGAACAGAAGTATGACGGTACATACAAAACTGAATGGCTCAGAAAAGGCATATATACAATCGAGGACGTTACGGTTGATGAGAAATATATTAAAATTCTTGCCTATGATAACATTGCAAAACTTGACGTTCCGTTCCGTGAAGCCGGTATAAAATTCCCCGTTACACTGCTTTCGCTGTACCATAAGATATGCACATATTGCAGTGTGCCGTATTCCGGAACATTCCCGAACAGTGGAATTACTATCAATTCGGACAGTGAAATTGACGAAAACGCAAGCTGTCGTGACGTTATATCATACATAGCACAGCTTGCTTGCAGTTTTGTTACGGCCGGCACAGACGGTACGATAAGAATAGGTTGGTATGCCGATACCGATTACCGGATTGAGGAGCAGCAGAAACTCAACGGAACCGTTAATGTATCGGGTGTACAGCTTACAACGGTTGATGATAATGTTTATATGACAGGCACTAAGGATTATTGTATTGTCATAGAAGAAAATCCGCTTGCACTCAATAATACCGCTCTGACTTCCCCGATATGGACAAGCCGCCTTATAGGTATGCAGCTTACACCGTTCAGCTCCGATATACTTTCCGACCCGTCGCTTGAGGTCGGTGATATTGTTACCTTATCGGACTTGCAAGGGAATGAATACAGGACACCCGTTACGAGTATAGTATATCGTCTTGATGGTAAAATGAGCGTATCGTGTGATGCGGAAACCGTAAAGGAAAAGCAGAGGACAGGGTGCAGTCCGAGTGCAAAGATAATAGCTGCAACAAATAAGAAAATCAATCGTAAAATTTCCGAATATGATGTACGGGCAAAGCAATTCTCCACTCTGACTGCCAATGCGATGGGTTATTATCAGACAGAGGAAATTCAGGACGACGGATCCGTTATAAACTATCAGCATGATAAGCCATTACTTGCGGACAGTCAGTACATATGGAAAAAATCCGGTGATACTTTAGCCGTATCCAATGACGGCGGCAAAACATGGCGGGGAATAGATAAGGACGGTAATTCCGTTCTTAATATACTTGCCGTGCAGGGCATAATTGCGGATTGGATAAGGTTCGGAACATTGGAGGGTATCAAGATAATAGCCGAAGAAGGAAGTATTGCGGGTTGGAAAATGGACAACGGTGTACTGGTATCTGATGACGGTACAATGCGAATAGACAGCCGTACAAATCAAATAACCATATACGACAGTGACGGAAACCGTTTAATGACTAACGATAAGAACGGTTTGAGATTTTGGAGAAACGATACCGAGATAGGCAGTATTGCTGTAACAAAGGGGGCAAATTCCGAAACGTACGGATTGTCGTTTAATCTGAAAAACGGTGACGCTATGACGTGGAGTGTATATGATGAGGAAAGCAGTGTATATGTCAACAAATTGCGATATGAGAAAGAAACCAAAACACTGAAAGTAAACGGTAACATCAGCATAAGCGGTGATATACTCGACGGCAATATTGCAGATGGTGTTTCGGCAGGGGGATATAAAACTGCTACGGGTGAGTTTTTAGCTGTTAAGGATATTCAAAGGGATTCTGACGGACGAATTACGTATTTAACCACCAATACGATTAAAGTACGAAACGGACTTGTTACTCTATTATAAAGGGGGCAGTAAAATGGAAAGCGAATACGATATAAAAGCGTATGAGGATAATCAAATAAACCTATATGCCGTGCAGGGAGAAAAGGACAGCCGAACGGTTATCTTCAGCGTAATTGAAAAAAGCGGTCAGACAGTTCCTACATCAAATGCTGCTGTTATTGATAAAAAATTAGATTTAACCGATTGTACTGTTAAAATGTATGTGAAAAACAGTAAAATAGCCGTTTGTGATGGCACCATAATCGAGCCGGAATCAAACGGCAAGGTTAAATTTGTTTTAAATGAAGCATCATCAAAGGAAAGCGGAAATTTTGACTGTATAATTTCCGTAATAAATCGAAACTCCGAGGAACTGCGTATGGTTGGCATAAAGCTAAAGGTGTCCCCGGCTGATATTAGAGTTAGAGGTTATACAGGTTGAGGAGGTAGTAACAGATGAATGATTTGAGTATCGCCCGTGGGAATGATTTTTTCGCCGAGATAGAGCTTACAGATGAAAACGGAGAACCGTATACTATTGCTGAAGGTGATAAAATTATTTTCGGCGTCAAAGCAAAACCCGAAAACAATGACGAGGATTTTATATTTAAAAAGGAGCTGACAGCGGCGGATGAGATTAACGGTAAATATCCGTTTAGTTTTGATGCCGAAAGCATGGATATACCTGCGGGAACATATTGGTACGGCGTATCGGTCTACACAAAAGACGATAAGTTGTTATCTGCTGTGAGATGTTGTGAATTTAACATAGAAAGGGCAGTAGTGCGAAAAGGAGGTATTGACATTGACAATTAGTATCAGAGTTAGTAAAGCCACAAGCGAAAACGCCGCCTATGCAAGAACGAATGATAGGGTTAATTCGATAGAAGCCAAGAACACACAACAGGATAGTATTATTGAGGGAAACACGGCAGATATTGAAAGCTTGAAGTCTTTTAAGCAGAAGGTTGAAAGTATAATTGATGTTGACTGCAAAGACGCATTAATATTAAATATCGGCGGCGAAAAAATCCGGTTGATATTAAACGATGATAAAACCGTAACATGGGATTATATTGATCTTAAAAATGAATCAACCATTTCAGCAACGTCTATAACACTCGGCAATTCCGTAACAATAAGCGGAAAGGCAAGCGGAGGAACAAGCCCTTATACGTATCTGTTTGAAGCAAAGCACAGCACAAGTTCAAGCTATTCGGTTCGTCAGGATTATAGTACCAAGGAAACGTGTACATGGAAACCGGCGAAAACAGGTACATACAGTATTCGGATTACTGTAAAGGACAGTGAGGGCGATGTTGCCGAAAAATATATTGACTTAACCGTGTTGGCTGCCGAGGGTGATGAACCGAATAGTGAAAATCCGACAATAGAAAGTGAGGAATATTAATGGAAAATAAAGGTTTACAGATGGTTTTATCTGCCGCTGTGGCGGCGTTCAGCGTTTATTTTAATGCACTTGCTGTGCCGCTGATAGTACTGATTATAGCTATGACAGCCGATTACATATCGGGCATGACAGCGGCGTATATCAATGCCGAGCTGTCAAGCAAGAGGGGCATACAGGGCATTGTAAAAAAGCTTAGCTACATGGTTATGGTTGCTGTGGCTATGGGTGTCGACTGGCTCATCCACAGCGGTCTGGGGACGTTTAATATTAATATAGACGGAGATATGTGGGTAGGATTGATTGTCACAGCGTGGCTTATAATTAACGAAATGATATCTATTCTTGAGAATTTAAGCCGCATAGGCGTACCTATGCCTGCATTTTTAATTAAAATCGTGGAGAAATTAAAATCCACGGTTGATAAGGACGGTGAGCAGAATGAAAAGGATTAATATTAAAGGTACGGTTAATCAGAAAAATATTATCAGCGGTGTTGTACACCGAGGGGGAGGTGAGGGCGGCGGTGTGAAAGTAACATTGCACGAGTTGCCGAAGATTGAAGAAACAATATTGACAGCAACAAGCACTTTTGATTATGTGGAAAAGGATTTTGAAGTGGGAAAGGTGTTTAAAAATGATTAAATCAGCGGTATTTACAAATAACGGAACAAAAGCAGTTAAATTCTTAAATGAAAATAGTGAAAAAATGATACTATCTGAAAATGGAGCAACAGCAACATATGACAATGCTGTTACTGTGGAGTCAGCTACGAATAGCACGATATTGAAATTAAAAGACACAGATGTAAGCGTTAATTTAGGTTATGGAAATAATTTTGTATTAAGATTTATGGAAAATGATAACGGTTTTACGTTGGTTTCGGTAACAAGTGTAAATGCAAGAATGGTTACTGCGATAAAAATCGGAGACGGTTATTATTTGTCAAACGATAGCCTCTTACCAAAGTTTATAGGAAAAGACAAAACATTGAGAAACATTACACGATTGCCGTATACCCGTGAAACCTTGGACGGAGAAGACAAAAAAATCGAGGTGATTAACACCAAAGTTTTTATCGAAGATGTAACATTAAGGAACCCCGTTGAGGTCACAAAGTTTTTAGACTGCACAACAATCGCTAAGTACAAACTATATGAGATTGACGGCAGGAACTATTATTCAATGACAGAAAATATGCTTATGGAGGTATAATTATGAGTAAGAAAATCTATCTTAGCCCGTCAAATCAGGACGGAAATATGTACGCATATGGAAATACTAACGAAATGGAGCAGTGCAACAGAATTGCGGACGCTGCTAAAACAGCACTTGAACGCTGCGGTTTTACCGTTAAAAAAGCGGCAAAAGGTCAGGCAATGTCAAAGAGCATTTCCGAGAGTAATTCTTGGGGAGCTGACTTACATATGTGCATACACACCAACGCAGGCGGCGGACAGGGTACTATGTGCATGGTCTACAGCAAGGCATCCGCAAATATGAAATATGCACAGCCGATTTACGATGCCGTTCAAGCCGTGACACCCGGCAAAACCGATTACGGCGTTCGGGAATATCCTGAGCTTGCCGAACTTAACGGTACAAGCTGCATAGCTGTTTACACAGAGGTTGATTTCCATGACAATGCAAATATCGCAAAGTGGCTGATCAACAACCCTAAGACCGTCGGCGAGGCTTTCGCTAAGGGCGTTTGTAAGGCTTTCGGGGTTTCGTATAAAACTCCGGCTTCGAGTTCAGCTTCAACTCAGACGGCTAAGAAAACTGTTTACAGAATACAGGTCGGGGCTTTCGCCGATAAGAAAAATGCTGACGCCTATCTTAAAAAGGTTCAGGCGGCAGGCTTTAAAGACGCTTTTATTACTGTAGTGACTAAGTAAAATAATTTAACGATGAATAAAGGGCTGTCACACGGATGGGAAATCTGTGCGGCAGCCCTTTTTATATTGGGTATATCTTTTTTCGGTTAGGCGGACCTGACGGAGAACTCGGAGCATCACTCCGTTATCTGAGTCAACGCTTTACCGTACCATACCCCGAGGTCAAGGCTATACTGACGGATATAGGTACAGAAGAACTCAGTCATCTTGAGATGGTCGGTTCAATAGTATATCAGCTCACAAAAAATATGACTATCGAAGAGGTTAAGGCGGCAGGTTTTGATCAGTATTTTGTAGATCATACTGCCGGTGTATATCCGTCCTCGGCGGCAGGAGTTCCCTATAGTGCCGCCTCCATGCAGGTCAAAGGAGATGCGATAACCGATATTCACGAGGATCTTGCAGCAGAGCAAAAGGCAAGAGTAACCTATGACAATATCCTGCGTTTCTGTGATGATCCTGATGTAATTGACCCGATACGATTCCTCCGTGCACGTGAGGTTGTTCACTATCAGAGGTTCGGCGAGGCAAAACGTACAAAATGCAGTTGTTGGTAATGATTCAATTTTATTAAGAAATAAACGCAAATCTAAAC
>CANQAJ010000097.1 GCA_947589365.1 uncultured Clostridia bacterium
GTGACCCGGACGGGAATCGAACCCGTGTTACCGCCGTGAAAGGGCGGTGTCTTAGCCGCTTGACCACCGGGCCGGATTGATAGCGGTAGTGGGACTTGAACCTACGACACTCCGGGTATGAACCGAATGCTCTAGCCAGCTGAGCTATACCGCCAAATTTTACCGCTGTGACAATCAGCTTTATAATTATAATACAGATAAATAAATTTGTCAAGTAAAAAATCAGATATCACAAAAAACATTTATACATATTGTATTTTTTTAATTAAAATATACTTATAGAATAGATTATATTTCAACAAAAACTTTTTTACATTTTGTAATATCGGCTCATTTTTTATTCTTAATTGGAATTTAACATTTTCAACATCTGAATGTTGAAAATGTTGAAAACTTATCCACCTTACTGTTGAAACATCATATATTGTAAAAATCAAAAAAATAGCCGGTTGATACACAATATATAGAGTTTTTAAAAAAGTCAAGGCATATTTTTCGGTAATATACTCCTTAAAAAATACAATCGGTAAAACTTTTTTAACACTTTCAACTTTTTGATGTTGAAAACTTCGTGTTTTTAACAATTACTATCTGTAAAATATTCTTCTTTTAGAATGGAAAGTCTGTCCAAATCATAGTATACCCCATCTTTAAGGAGTTCATTCCTCAGTGTACCCTCATATTTCATACCTATTTTTTCCATTACCCTTCTGGATGCAGGATTTATACTCATACAGATACCCGTCACTTTTTCAAAATCCATAAATCCAAACGCCCAACCAAGCATTTCACGTGCCGCTTCGGTTGTAAACCCCATGTTTCTGAAATCTTTATCAATGTAATAAGAAATATCTGCGTGTTTATGTGCAAGACAAATATTAATAAGTCCTATATTTCCGAGATACCGACCGTTTGACTTAAGAAACATACCAAATTCAAAAGCACGCATACTGTTCAGATTTTCCCTTATAATCCGGAAATATCTTCTACCATACTTTTTTGTATATTCCTTTGGTATACCATAGGTTGTTTTATATATTTCAGGCTGACTTGTGACAGCTATGTAATCATCAAGGTCAGACCTCCTGTATTCTCTTATTGTAAGTCTTTCCGTTGTAAATTCAAATTTACTCATAATACTCCACTCAGCTCATTAAGAATTAACACGACCGAACATGATAAAAACAGAAACGGACAATGATGTTAAACCACCACTGTCCATTCATAAACTATATTAAAACAAATTGAACTGTACACAACCGTTGAACCGCCAATATCATCCGTTGTAAGAATAGTTTGGAGCTTCCTTTGTTATCTGTATGTCGTGGGGATGACTTTCCCTCAGACCGGCACCGGTAATCCTTACAAATCTTGCCTTGTCATGCAATTCCTGTATATTCGCACAGCCGGTATAACCCATGCCTGCACGTAAACCGCCCATAAGCTGATATATTGTGTCTGAAAGCGGTCCTTTGTATGGTACACGTCCCTCAACACCCTCGGGAACAAGCTTTTTGTTGCCCGACTGGAAATAACGATCCGCACTTCCCTTATCCATGGCACCAAGACTTCCCATTCCACGATATACTTTAAACTGTCTGCCCTGATAAATCTCACTCTCTCCCGGAGATTCCTCACAGCCTGCAACAAGTGAGCCTATCATGACAACACTGCTTCCTGCGGCAAGTGCTTTGACAATATCGCCGGAATACTTAATACCTCCGTCTGCAATAACGGGAATTCCGTGCTTTGATGCCTCATAAGCGGCATCATATATTGCTGTAATCTGGGGAACACCTATACCTGCAACAATACGTGTTGTACATATTGAACCCGGACCTATACCCACTTTAACACAATCCGCACCTGCATCTATGAGTGCTTTTGCTGCTTCCGCCGTAGCAATATTTCCTGCAATAAGCTGTACATTAGGAAATGCTTTCTTAACCTTTGCAACGGAGTTTATTATGTTATTATTATGACCGTGTGCGGAATCCAGTACAAGCACATCAACCTGAGCTTTGACAAGTTCCTCTACCCTTTCAAGAACGTCCGGTGTTCCGCCTATTGCCGCACCGCAAAGAAGTCTGCCGTTTTCATCCCTTGCACTGTTGGGATACTGAACTGATTTTTCTATATCCTTTATTGTTATAAGACCCTTGAGTATACCGTTTTCATCTACAAGCGGCAATTTCTCTATCTTATGCTTTTTAAGTATAGCCTGTGCTTCCTCAAGGGTGGTGCCTACCGGAGCCGTGACAAGATTTTCTTTTGTCATGACATCGGAAATACGCTGGCTGTAATCCGATTCATTCATAAAGCGGAGATCACGGTTTGTTATTATGCCTACAAGCTTTCCGTCCTCACAAATCGGTACTCCCGATATCTTATATTTTGACATAAGCTTATTTGCATCATCAACATAACGGTTAGGAGAAAGAGAAAACGGATTAACTATAACCCCATTTTCGGATCTTTTTACTCTGTCAACTGCATCAGCCTGCTGCTCTATTGACATATTCTTATGTATAATCCCGATACCGCCCTCTCTTGCTATTGCTATCGCCATTCTTGTTTCCGTAACGGTATCCATCGCCGCCGTCATTAGCGGAGTGTTGAGCTTTATCTTTTTTGTCAGGTTTGTGCTTATATCAACATCCTTTGGCTGAACATTGGATTCACCCGGAATGAGCAGCACATCGTCGAAAGTAAGACCTTCTTTTCCGAATTTCTGATTGTACTCTGCACTCAACATTCTTAATTCCCCCCGTATTATTTTGTTTGTATAATTTTATATTATACTATATTACGGGCAATTTATCATTCTGTTACAGAATAATAATTCTTAATTTTCCTGTATTTTTCATGTTTTTAATATAAAAATTAAAAGGGGTACCGTCTTGGATTTTTTAGGAAAACCCGCTGCGATAACCCCATTATATAAATATAAAATCTAAGGACTTGAAAACTGCAAGAATAAAAGTATATACAATAGGCGGAAAACTCAGTATGCATTAATAAATAAAAAAATAAAAGCCTTAAAACCTTGACGGTTACAAGACTTTTTGAAACAGGGGCAGAAGGACTTGAACCCTCGGCACGCGGTTTTGGAGACCGCTGCTCTACCAACTGAGCTATACCCCTATATATCATTTTGAACTCAACGCAAGAGTTATTATAACATAAAATCAATTCATTGTCAACAGAAAAACAAAACATTTTTGAATTTAAAATTTACATATTTTGTATAATACAAGGTCCGTATCTTCAAACACAGTAAAATACGGACCTTTAATCGAATTTTATTTTTTCATTTCACCCAATGCCTTATAAAGAGGTCTGTATAGCTCTGATTCTTTCTCATCATCAAGCCTTATACAACCTGCTATTTCATTTCTTGCCAACTCCCGGAATACCATAATTTTAATATACAAGGTAAGGGTGACGTAGTTCTGTAATCTTACGTATATGGCATATAGTGGGGAGTATAATTTTTTTCGGTTTTAGGATATCATATTTATCCGTAAAATATGCTTTTATATCTCTCTGTCCATTATAAGTTCAATTGATCAACCCATTCTTTAATAGCCTCTACTGTCGGATTACCGTTAAGTACTCTGCCCTCTGTTATTACAGTATTGTCGGAAACACTGTTTTTCAAACCCTCAACTGTTTTGCCGAACCCACTGCTTCCCGAGGTTGCAAAAAGAACAATCTTTTTTCCCGAAAAATCATAGCTTTCAAGAAATGTATTAATAATTGTCGGTGCAACATACCACCATACCGGGAATCCGACAAATATTACATCATAATTTTCTATACCGGCATTCTTATCCGCAAGTTTTGGACGTGAGGATTTATCCTGCATTTCCACAGAGCTGCGGGAGTTTTTGTTTCTCCAATCAAGATCAGCCTCAGTATAAGGAACCTCGGGCTTGATTTCATACAGATCCGCACCGGCAGCCTGAGCAAGCTTCCTTGCAACATTTTCGGTTACTCCGCTTGCACTGAAATACGCTACTAATTTTTTACTCATAATTATCCCTCCGATTTAATTTTTCATAATGCTTTGTTTATGACTCCGCATCAATCTTTAATTAATTATAATCCTTTTTTACTAAGATTACAAGTTAATTGAACAAATCATCTCCATATTACCGCAATTATTTTCACGGTATTCTCCGAGTAAAACATCACTCTTTTCCATACTGCTTTGAAATAACAGATTTACGTATTTTATTTCAGATTTCCTTATCCTATTTCCTGTCATTGTCACATAATGCTGCACCTCATCAAGTCCCGGCCTGCTTCCCTGCGGAATAAATTATGTCCGTCAGGTGCTTCTCAAGCCCTCGCAAATGCCGTTTGTTATATAATGCACAAAAACGGATATGCAAATCAATCTCTGCATATCCGTTTTAATTATTAATAATGAATTTTTTATATTATTACTCTTTTGTTATAACATCAATTCCCATATACGGACGGAGTACCTCCGGAACGGTAACAGAGCCGTCTGCATTTTGATACTGCTCAACTATTGCAGGAATAACACGGCTTGTTGCAAGACCTGATGCGTTAAGCGTATGTGCAAAATGCATTTTCTTATCGTCGCCCCTGTATCTGATATTTCCTCTTCTTGCCTGATAAGACCTTGCATTAGATGCGGAGCTTACTTCCTTATATATCCCCATGCTCGGTATCCATACTTCTATGTCATAGGTACGTGCCATTGAGAATGAGCAATCCCCTGCCGCAAGCTTGCTCAATCTGTAATGCAGACCAAGCTTACGTACAAGACTTTCAGCCTTGCCTACAAGTTCCTCGAATGCAATATCGGATTTATCGTCCTCGGTATATTGAACCATTTCAACCTTGTTGAACTGATGACCTCTTATCATACCTCTTTCCTCACTGCGGTAGCTTCCTGCCTCACGTCGATAGCAAGGTGTATATGCAATATACTTTCTCGGAAGTTCATCCTTGGAAAGAACCTCATCTCTATGAAGATTCACAAGTGCGGTTTCCGCAGTCGGAAGCATAAATTTTTTATCATTGCTTGTCGGGTTTGCAATCCAATATACCTCATCTTCAAATTTCGGGAATTGTCCTGCAACATATCCGCACTGATAACCTAACATATGCGGTGGAAGAATAAACTCATAGCCGTCTTTTATATGTTCGCTTATAAAGAAATTAAGCAATGCCCATTCAAGCCTTGAACCCCAACCTTTGTAAAGCCAGCTTCCTGCACCTGCAATCTTTGCACCTCTTTCATAATCAATAAGACCAAGATTTTCGCAAAGCTCAACATGATTTTTCATTTCAAAATCAAACTGCGGTTTTTCTCCGAAATAATGCAAAGGCTCATTCTGCTCCTTGTCGCCTGCGGCAACATCATCATCGGGAAGATTAGGAAGTGAAAGAAGAAGTGTTTTTTGCTTTTCCTCAAGCTCTGCAACAACCTTATCGCCCTCCTTTATTTCAGCGACAAGCTCCTTCATCTTAGCCATAATCTCCGAAGCATCTCCGCCTGCTTTCTTAATCTGCGGAATCTGTTTGCTTGCGGCATTTTGTTCTGCCTTCATAGACTCTACCTTGCCGAGCTGTTCTCTTTTCTTAGAGTCAATTTCTCTGATTTCATCAACGATACCGTCAAGATCCATTTCCCTCTTTTTGATTTTTGCCTTAACCTCATCGGGATTATCTCTTATAAGCTTTATATCTATCATTTTCATTTCTCCTTTGAAAAATATCTTATTTAACCGACAGTCTTTAACACTATAAACCGCCGAATTAATTATACACCCTTATAAATTCACTGTCAACGCTTACACAACCGATTATCTTAATTATTACCTGTCAAAAAGTTTAGCAAGCTCTGCAAGGTCATCTTCGCTGTAAAATTCTATTTCCAGTATACCGCTGTTTCCGTCTTTGCTGTTCTTTACTTTAACTTTACGGCTCAGATGCTCGTTAAGTGCAAGTTCCACCTCATCATAGAATGATTTTCTTCCGGTGCTTGGAGGGGTAACAGTCTTTTTCTCCTCATTAGCCTTTTTTGCAAGCCTTTCAATATCACGCACAGTCATGTCATTGCTTTTTATCATTTCAGCGGCTTTTATAAGAAGCTCCTCATCCTCAAAAGCCAATAAAGCCCTTGCATGACCAGCTGAAATTTCTCCGTTTGACACCATATCAAGGACTGCCTGCGGAAGTTTGAGTAATCTCATTGCATTAGCTATAACCGGACGGCTTTTTCCCACTGTTTTTGAAATCTCCTCCTGTGTTAAGCCATATTCCTCCGAAAGTACCCTATACCCCATAGCTTCCTCAACAGGGGTAAGGTTTTCCCTCTGAAGATTTTCTACCATTGATATCTGCATCATTTCGGCATCCGTCATTTCACGGATTATGACAGGAACCTCTGTAAGTCCCGCCATACGACCGGCTCTCCACCTTCTTTCACCTGCCACAAGCTGATATCCGCCGTCGGGAAGCGGACGTACAAGCAATGGCTGAAGAATACCATGCTGTGCTATGGAGTCGGCAAGCTCACCAAGGGTTTCCTCGTCAAAATCATGCCTTGGCTGTTCCCTGTTAGGCTCTATATCGTTTATTTTTAGGGTAACCGCCCCACTGCTGTCATCTGTTTCATTTTCCATAAATATAAGATCCAGTCCTTTTCCAAGACCTCCCCTTTTCGGAGCCATTAATTTCACCTCTTATTTATTATTATTGACTATTTCCTCTGCAAGCTGCATATAGGAAGAGGATCCCTTGCAGCTTTTATCAAAATACATTATCGGCATACCAAAGCTCGGTGCCTCCGACAGCCTTACTCCTCTCGGTATAACCGAAGAAAATACCTTCCTCGGGAAGAACTTCTTAACCTCATGCACAACCTGTTGTGTAAGGTTAAGCCTGCCGTCATACATGGTAAGCAAAACACCTTCTATATCAAGATAGGAATTAAATCTTCTTTTTATGATACGCACACTGTTCATAAGCTGCGATAAACCCTCGAGTGCATAGTATTCCGGCTGTATAGGTACCAATATGGTATCGGCTGCACAAAGTGCATTTGTTGTTATAAGGCCAAGTGACGGAGGGCAATCTATAATTATGAAGTCATAATCACCCTTGATAAGTGCAAGTGCATTTTTTAGCCTTGATTCCCTTTTCTCCGTATCGGCAAGCTCTATATCCGCAGCGGCAAGCTCTATGCTTGAGGGAAGTATATCAAGATTTTCATATTGCGTATGTAATATACCATCCTCCGCCTTTATCCCGTCAATAATAATGTTATAAGTGGAATATTTTATTGACCTTTTATCAACGCCTACTCCGCTTGTAGCATTACCCTGCGGATCAACATCCGCCAAAAGGCATTTTTTCCCTAATTTACCTAATCCTGCACTCAGATTAACGGCGGTCGTTGTCTTTCCCACTCCGCCCTTCTGATTTGTTATTGCTATTATCTTTCCCAATTTCCATTCCCCCCGGCAGCTCTAAGCCTCAGCCGATAGTATAATTGTTTCATGTGAAACATTGTATTTCTATTATATCAAATTTTTCTATGATTTTAAATAGCTACAGACAATTTAAAAGAATTTTTTTGAAACACAAAAAGCCGGGCATAATGCCCGACTTCCTGCGTTATGTTAGGGGAAATGAAGATTTTCACTTGTACACTTTTTTATGCTGTCTTGTTTTTTTGTTCCTCATCTGCGGGTTTATTTTTTGACTTTGCTATACGCACGGTAAATTCAATAAATTCATCCGTTTCCGTCTGTTTTGTTACAGCGTTTATTCCTGATGAACGCATTGTATCAACAGCCTTGTTTATCGTATTTTCAAATATCTTTATATTTTTAATTACCAACCTTTTCTTCTGGTTTTTCTGTCTGTCCTCGCTTTTCCGTCGAAGTACCTCATCTATATACTTTTCCGATTGACTGACATTCATGCTTTCCTCAATTATCTCACTCAAAATCATTCTCCTTAAAACAGTATCCTCTATTTTCAGAAGTGCTCTTGCGTGTCTTTCAGTAAGATTATACTTCAAAATAATTTCTCTTTCCTCATCATCGAGCTTGAGTATTCTCAGCTTATTGGAAATCGTTGATTGTCTTTTTCCAAGCTTTTTGGCAGTATCCGTTTTCGTCAGACCATACTCCTTCATCAGCCTTTCTATTCCCTCTGCCTCCTCAAAAAAATTCAGATCACATCTTTGAATATTTTCAATAAGGGAATATATTTCGGCTTGCTTGTCGGAGCAGTCAAGGACTATGCATGGGATTTTTTTATTTCCGCACATAACCGCAGCCCTCAGTCTGCGTTCTCCGGATATAAGCTCATATTCAATCGAGCTTAATCTTCGTACGGTTATCGGCTGAAGTATGCCATTCTGTTTTATACTCAGGGCAAGCTCTCTGAGCTTTTCATGGGAAAAGCTTTTTCTCGACTGCATTCTGCATGGTCTGATCTGCACAATGGGTATTTCGCATACCCTTTTTCCGCCGCCGATATTCAACAACAAGGCCGCCACTCCCTTTCCTTGATATAATACTAACACATTATGTTGAGAGAATTTTGTAAAAGTCTGTCATTGAAACCAAAAAAATAAATGTGAAAATATTTTTTGAGTTTTCAACATTTGGATATTATTTTTTAACGTTTTCCACACGCTATTTTTCTTTATGAAAAATTAGGTAAAAATACAGTAATAATCGGTTTTAATTAAATTCCGCAGCTAATTGCGAAATGATGAAAAAACAAAGTTTTCAACAGCTTTAAAAAAAGATGTTGAAAACTTTGTTTAATTATCCGTAACTTATTTCTACCGTTTATCGGTCTTTATTTTTATAGAAAAAACAAGAACAGCAATAACAAAAATCACCGACGTAAATGCCGAGCATATCAGAAACGGTTGAGCCATACCCGTAAAATTACCCTCAAGTGCAAACCTTGCATATTTTACACTGTGATAAAACGGCA
>CANQAJ010000098.1 GCA_947589365.1 uncultured Clostridia bacterium
GGGAATTTCAAAAAATATGTATCAGCTATTTAAAAACAAGGTAAAATATGTTACAATAAAATAAGTATTGGATTTTTCATACAGATTTACAAAAGGCTTATATTAAATAGGCGGTTTTGTGATGAAAATAACGTATATGCAATATCGAGATGAAAAAGAGGTATTATTATGAGCAAGGAATATGATGTTCTTATTGTCGGTGCAGGTGCAGCCGGACTTTATGCGGCTTTACAGTTTCCGGAAAGTGTACGGGTACTGCTTATTTCCAAGAGGGAGCTGACACTCTCCAACAGCTCGCTTGCTCAGGGCGGTGTTGCAGCTGTGCTTGACAAAAAGAATGATTCTTATAACCTGCATATTGCAGATACGCTTACGGCAGGTAAAAACAGGAATAATATCAAGGCCGTTGAAATACTCGTTACTGAGGGACCGGGAGATGTTCTCAAGATTAAGGAAATGGGTGTGGATTTCGATCTTGACGAGAACGGCATTATGCAGAAAACACTTGAGGCTGGACATTCAAGGCACAGAATTGTCCACCATAAGGATTCAACAGGTAAAGCTATTGTTGACGCTCTTATACAACAGGTAAAGAAACGCAGTAATGTTGAAATATGTGAGAATACGCTGCTGTATAAGCTAAAAAAGGCGAATAAGGGATTTTTTGCCGGTATAATTTTCCCCAACGGAAGCTCTGAGGTTATTGCGGCACATTATTGTATTCTTGCCTCGGGCGGTATAGGGAGAGTATATCAGTATACGACAAATTCGGCAATAGCAACAGGTGACGGCATAACACTTGCACATATGCTCGGAGCCGATATTAAGCACCTTAGCTGGATACAATTTCATCCTACTGCTTTTGCGGCTGAAAATGACAGGGAAAGATTTCTTATAAGTGAGGCTGTAAGGGGAGAGGGTGCTGTCCTTCTTAATTGCTATGGAAAACGTTTTGCGGAGAAGTATGATCCGAGAGGTCATCTTGCTCCGAGGGATGTTGTATCCAATGCTATTATGCTCGAATCCAAGGCGACGAACAGCGAAAAATTCTATCTTGATATAACGGATAAGGATCCGGAATTTATTAAGAACCGATTCCCTATGATATATGAAAATTGCTTAAAGGAAAATATAGATATAACAAAGGATTGGATACCCGTATTTCCGTGTCAGCATTATCTTATGGGTGGTATTGATGTTGACCTTAATGCAAGAACAACCGTAGACAGACTCTATGCCGCAGGTGAATGTTCGCATACAGGGGTACATGGTGCAAACAGACTTGCAAGTAATTCATTGCTTGAAGCACTTGTTTTTTCAAGAAGGGCGGCAAGTGATATTCTGAAAAAAATGGAAACAGAAAGCAATGAACCATTCGGGGACTTTGAAAATAAGGATGACCTTAGCGGAAAAAAACTTCCGCACGGATACAGAACAGAAATAAGGGAAATTATGCAAAAATGCCATTTTGTAATTCCACGGCCGGAGCTTGTTCCCGAAGGACTTAAAAGAGCAAGAGAGATACTTGATGATCTTAATAACGGAGGGTATGAAACAGACAGGGATTTCGTCGAGGCAAGAAGTCTTGCGACTGTTGCGGTTATAGTTCTTGAGGAGGTTTTAAATAAAAATGACACTGAATAAGTTTTATGTTGATAATATAATAAAGACTGCACTTATGGAGGATATTAATTATTGTGATGTCACAACGGATTATCTTATCCCCGAGAATCAGATTGGTGAGGGCAGGCTTATGTCAAAAGCTGACGGCATTGTATGCGGTGTCGATGTTGCCGCAAGAGTATTTACAATGCTTGATGAGGGCATAGAAATTGAGATAATCAGACATGACGGAGAAAGTGTAAAATACGGCGATGATATAATGAAGCTGAAAGGAAAGACTGCCGTTTTACTTAAGGGTGAAAGAACCGCACTTAATCTTATACAGCATATGAGCGGAATAGCAACAGCGGCAAATAAATATGTTAAAATAGTTGAGGGTACTAATGCATCTATTGCAGATACGAGAAAAACTCTTCCCGGACTCCGTCCTCTGCAAAAATATGCCGTTATGTGCGGAGGGGCAAAAAACCACCGCTATAATCTTTCGGATGCGGCTATGCTAAAAGACAATCATATTGATGCGGCAGGGGGCATAACAGCGGCGGTTACAAAGTTGAGAAGCAAAGTAGGGCATATGACAAAAATTGAAGTAGAAACAAGAAATCTTGATGAACTCAGAGAAGCCTTAGCGGTAGGTGCGGATATTATTATGCTTGATAATATGAGTCCCGAGCTTATGAAACAGGCGGTTGAAATAACCGATGGAAAGGCATTGCTTGAGGCATCCGGAGGCATAACCGAAGAAACGCTCAGAGCTGTTGCAGAGAGTGGGGTAGATATTATATCTGTCGGCGGACTTACACATTCGGTTCGGGCATTTGACATTTCAATGTATATAAAATAATTTGAGGTATGGTGATGATTTGAATATACCCGAAAATGATATTTATGATTATTTAAAAAATTCGGATAAACCGATCATAATATATGGAATGGGAAACGGTGCAGATAAAATTTTAGCACAGTTTGAATGTTGCGGTATTAAGGTGAATGGTATAGCTGCAAGCGATAATTTTGTAAGGGGACAGAGTTTTCATAATTTTGTTGTAAGAAAAATATCGGATTTTGAAAGTGAATATGAAGATTTTATAATCATAACAGCTTTCGGAACCGCTTTGCCTGAAGTTATGGATAATATCTTTTCTTTGGCAGAACGCCATACTGTACTTGCGGCAGATGTTCCCGTTTATGGGGACAATATATGGACAAAGGAATTTTACCGTGAAAATATTGAAGATATAGAAAGAGCCTATGATCTTCTTGCGGATGAAAAATCCCGATATGTATATGACAATATTATAAAATATAAGCTGAGCGGTCGGCTTGATTATCTCAGAAGCTGTTACAGCGGCAAGGATGAGGTATTTTCCGATATACTAAGGCTCGGAAAAGAAGAAAGCTATCTTGATCTCGGAGCATATCGGGGAGATACTATAGATGAATTTCTTTATTATACAGGCGGGAGCTATTCTTATATCACAGCACTTGAACCCGACAGAAAGACTTTTGCAAAGCTTAAGGCACATATATCGGGAATGAAGAATGTGCGTATTTTCCGTATGGGAATATGGAGCGAGGACAGAGATATGAGTTTTGAGCAGTCGCTCGGGCGAGGCTCGAATATCGGGCAGAGCGGACAAAATGATCTCGCCGTAACCAAGATAGATACATTGTATGCCGCACGCAGGGTGAGTTATATTAAAATGGATGTTGAGGGCAGTGAGAGGCAGTCTATTATCGGGGGAATAAATACAATAAAAAGAGATAAGCCGAAACTTAATATTGCGGCTTATCATCGGAGTGAGGATATTTTTTCTATTCCCTTATTGATAAATTCTATAGAGCCGTGCTATAAGCTTTATATGCGTCAGCACCCTTATATTCCGGCATGGGATTTGAATATATATGCTGTGTATGCAAAATAATTGCGATAACAATATAATATGTGCTTTCATAAATAAAAACCATGCATAAATTAACTGTGCATGGTTTTTATGATATCGGATTTTTAATTTTTTATTTGCTTTTTTACAGTAATAAGCAGCGAAAGTCCGCCATATAACAGGGTGAATACTATACTTGATATAATCGCTTCAGTAATATGATTGTCAGGTATCGTTGTTACAGCATAGGCTGTGGAAAATAAAAAATCACTTATTAAATTCACTAAAAAATCAGGGGGTTCTATATTAATTACTATGATTCCAAATATAAAAGGCAAAATGTATGGGAAGAATATATTAAGAGCAATTGTACCTCCGGTTGAGGATGTGAGTTCACTTAACATATAATAAAATGTCGAAACGGATAAGTATCTGAGAAACATACATAGAAGAATTGTAACAGAGTTACCTGCGGATCCGTTAAAAGCGAGATAACCGGATCCTCTTATTGATACATATACAAAACTTATAAACAGGATCAAAAAATAAAATACAACCGGCACGGAAACAGCAGTCAAATATTTTGAGAAAAATATGTTTGTTCTGGAATAACCCTTGGAATAAATATTTTTTATCGTTCCCTTTACTTTGTCCTCAGAAACAAAAATGGCAATAAATATAGCAATTAGAATATTCACTAAAAAATCCATATTACAAAAACAATAGACTATTGACCAATCCAACGTCAGCAAATTGCCTGCTGACGGATAAGAGTTCGGCATATAAAAACTGTATCTTCCCACCAAATACAACTCGCTGAGTGTTAAAAGAGTTATAATAACAACAAGAGCCAAAAAAATATATGACCCGGGTTTTCTATAGAGCCTGCGAAATTGAAAACGCAACATATTACTCATATTATGACACCTTCCATACTATATTTTTACAAAAATCCGTTTATGAAAATGATGCAGATACGTTTAGTTCTTGATTTGTTTTTTAACGGTTAAATATAGTGCGATTATGCCGCATAAAAAGAAAATCACCGCCGCTGATATAAACGCTCCCGCAAGATCCTCATAAACAGGCACCAGGGATAATGTTGGAATATCGGTTGTTATACACGCAAAGTATATACAAATACGCTGAAATATACCGCCTCCTGCACCGTTGGCAAAAGGTAAATTGAGCAGCCCCAAAACCAATATGATAACATACGGAGTTAAAATGTTAAGGACAACTGCCCCGCCTGTAGATACGGTAAGCTCACTTAACATAAAATAAAAAGTTGAAACCGCAATAAGCCTGAAAAAAATAAACAGATAAAGACAAAAATAATTCGGATAAAATGAAACCGAACCCGTACCTCTTATGAAAACATATGTATAACCGACAAGCATAATCAGAATATAACCCAAAGAAGGTACAGAGATTGCCGCCAGATATTTCGATAAAAAAATCTCCTCTCTTGAATAACCCTTGGAACAAATAATTTTTATAGTTCCTTTTGCCCCGTCCTCAGTGACAAAAATAGCCATAAATACAGCAGTCAAAAGCAGCATAAAAAAATTCGTATTCAGAAAGCACAAAATCACGGAAGCCTCCGGAGTCAGAAGATTATTTTCCCCATTATATCCGGAGCCGAGATACATATCGAAAATATAGCCCGGCGGTAAGCCGTTGCTGCCGGATATAATTCCGTACAGTCTGCCGAGTGTTAAAAGGGTCATAATAATAACCAAGGAAAAAAATACGTAGGTTATAACCTTGCTGTACAGCCTGCGAAATTGAAAATGCAGAAGCTTAAGCATATTTGCCCACCCCTTTTCCTACATCGAACGATCCCATTTTCTGTAGGAAAAAATCCTCATAACTTATACCGGTGCTTTTTATTTCCGTTATATTTATTCCTGAAAGTATCAACGCCTGGTTTATCTCCGAAGCAAGGGAGGAATCTATGTCAATTTCGACATAATCTATACCTACATTTATATTGCCGGCAACATTGAAATTCTCTCTTATAAGTTTTGCTGCCTGCTCGGGTTTATCGCAGCCTATGTATATCCGGTTCCCGCACAGTGTTTTTAGTTCTTCAACAGTGATTTCTTCCGTGAGTCTGCCCATGTTTATTATACCGTATACGTTGCATATCTTTTCCAACTCTCCCAAGAGATGACTTGAAATAAAAAATGTAACGCCCATATCCTTATTAATTTGCAGTATCATATCCCTGATAGCCTTTATACCCATGGGATCAAGTGCATTGACAGGCTCGTCCAGTATGAGCAGTTCCGGCTTGCCGAGGAGTGCCACTGCTATCCCGAGCCTTTGTTTCATTCCGAGTGAGAAAGACTTGACCTTCTTTTTTCCTACATCACCAAGACCGACAAAATTCAGCAGGCTGCTTATTTCCTGCTCATCTCCACCGCTGATAATGGAAAAACGTTTCATATTTTCATGTGCTGTACAATCACCATACAGACCGGGTGATTCTATTAACGAGCCGACACGCCTGAGTGCCTGTCTGTTATTTTGTTTACCGAAAAGCTCTATTATGCCGCTGTCGGGCGTGAGTAACCCGAGGATGGTTTTCATTACGGTAGTTTTTCCCGAACCGTTCGGACCTATAAAACCGTAAATGTCACCCTTTTTGATATTAATACTCAGGCTTGAAACCGAAAAATTTTTTCCGAAGCTTTTACACAGATTATAAGTTCTCAATGCATATTCTTCCACAATATCACATCTTTTTGTATATTTTTGATAATTATAACATATACTACAAGTGAAGTCAATACTTTTTCCTGTTTGAATAAAATTACTTTTTCTAAAAATTTTGATTTTGCTATTGACAAAACGGGAACGACTTGCTATAATATTAAAGTACTTTCGAGAAGATATCGCGGAGTGGAGCAGGTGGTAGCTCGTCGGGCTCATAACCCGAAGGTCGTTGGTTCAAGTCCAGCCTCCGCAACTACGATTTAAGCGACAGGGCAAGAAACAGGGCGAGAGACAGGGCGAGAGATTTTTTCTCGCCCTGTTTCTGTATATTAGTACCTTGATTTAACTTTACAGAGGGTATGTATTTCTGTTTGCACCTTCTGCAAAAGGCAGATTACTAACCGCGTTACGGACAGCAGGATTGACTAACTGTAACGCATCATATGGCATTGCTAAAAAACTACCGTTATATATTACTGTAATTCTTCTTTGGAAATTTTAACTTGCAATTTGCATGAGAAGGCAAAATCATTAAACAATCTCGACTATGTTATAAAAATAATAATACTGTCTTCTGTGTAAGCATCATAATACATAAATTCTCATCCTTTCAAAAAATTTTCCGCCCCACAGTCATCAGACTTTGGGGCGGTTTTGAATGTGGGACTTAAAGTCCCATAAGTCATTATGCTATACCCATAAAAGATATGGTCACTTTTTTGAATAGTTGCTTCAAAAACGCAGACAAAAGCCGGATATACTATTCGATGAACAGCAGATTGAAAAAAATAAAAAAATTTAAAATTTTATAAAACCTTTTGCATTTTTAAATCGTCTAATTAGTAGCGGCGGATTGCTGTATATTATTTTACGGAGGTTAAAAAAATGAAAAAGAAAATTTTGACGTTGATGTTATGCTGTTGTTTGACCGTGACAGGTTCAGCTTGTTCGAGCGGCGGAGAGGCGTCTTCTGATACGGGCGGCGGCAATACGGGGACAACAGGCTCGGAAGATGCCGATACTGCGGCCGAGTTACATGGATATTGGCTTTATAACCACACAAAGGGCGAACCGATGAAAGAAAACTTTGTGACCCCGTTGTTCGGCTATTGCGGTTATGAAGGAGAATATCCTATAACCGCCGAAAGCCTTGATAAATGTTTTTCGCAGTATTATGCTAAGACCGAAGCGATAGATGGTATAGCAGATAATATAGCTTCCGAATATTTAGCTATGTATGAAATTAACGATAGAGACTACATCGACTTAACTGTTGTGGACGGAAAGACGCTTAAAGGAACACTTCAAGCATTTAAAGAAAATCTTGATAAAATTCCCGAAAAGCTCGTTGAAGAAGATCCGGATATAGAGGAGGTTTTTATTGAATCAATTAAGAAGGACGTAAAATACATGGATATAAATATAATGCTTGAAGATGATGCAATGTTGATAGGTAGACTCCATATTTCATTCGATAACAACGATCCTATCAAAGGCTTTGAGGACGGTGACTTTCGTATAGAGGAAGGTGAGACCGGCAGTTCTTATGTAGAGGTTGATAAGGTGGAGTTTCGTGATTTAGATATGCTGGATAAACTCATTGAGGATAACGGTGAACCTGAATACTATCTGGCTTCCCAAGAACTGGATTCAGCTTTAAATTACGAAAGACTCAATTACTATATGGTATGGAAATATCCGACATATGTTGTAGAAGTGTATGTTCCGGAGAGCCATAACTTAGATGATGACACATATGGAATGGTTCAAGCCAACACTAAATATTACGGACGTAAGTATTATGATGAAAATGAAAAGGAATATGTAGAAAAAAATCCGATAGATCTGTAATTTCTCTGCTTTATACAACAAACGGGTTTACTTTGCCGATATAGCGGAACAACGGAATTATTTTACGGAGGTCTGAAAAAGAGGCATTAAACAAAATTCTTGAAATGATGAGTGATATTATGTATAATACATTTTGTAAAATTACATAAATACCCCATTTTCTCCCGGAAAATAAAAAAGGATATGATATTATGACTAATGAAGAACTTGTAAAAGCGGCACTCGGCGGCGACAGCGACGCTATGGAAAAGATATACACCGATAATGTTTCTCAGGTATATTTTCTTTGCCTTAAAATGGTCAAAGACGAAAATTATGCAAGCGACCTGACACATGATACGTTTGTCAAGGTATACACAAATCTTGCTCAAGTGTATAATTACGAGCTTTTATCCTCATGGATAATGTCTGTTGCCGCCAATATCTGCAAGGATTTTTTGAAAAAGAGCAATAGATTTCCTCTTTCCATAGATGATGAAAATATTGATATAGATCTTTTGGATATTAAGGAAGAAGATGCTTCCGTTTTGCCCGAAGATGCCGCAGATAATGCGGAAACACGCAGGCTTATTATGGAGATAATAGATAACCTCCCCGATGGACAGAGGCTTGCCGTTATATTATTCTACTATGATAATATGAGCATAAAGCAAATCGCCGAAACTCTCGAATGTACGGAAAATGCAGTCAAAACAAGGCTTTTCTTTGCAAGAAAGACAATAAGGGAAAAAATTCTTGAACTTGAGGAAAATGGAACAAAAATCTATGCCGCTGTTCCTATCTTTCCTCTTTTGGG
>CANQAJ010000099.1 GCA_947589365.1 uncultured Clostridia bacterium
ATCGTAGCGTTTGTTGAGGCAAGAACGAAGTTCAAGATAGAGGGAAAGCTCGCCGTCGTCGGAGACACAAATTTTATCTGGAAGATACTGAGAATGCCCATGGAGTTTTTCTCCCAGCGCATGGCGGGCGATATCCAACAGCGCCAGGGTGCAAACTCCGAGATAGCGAAAAATTTTGTAAATACATTCGCTCCGCTTGTATTGAATGCGGCAATGCTCATCTTCTATTTTGTGGTAATGATACAGTACAGCTGGATACTAACGCTCATAGGCGTGGCTTCGATAGTGCTGAATTTAATTCTATCGCACGTTATCTCCAAAAAGCGCGTAAACATAACACGCGTTCAGATGCGCGACGAGGCGAAGCTCGCAGGGTCTACCGTTGCGGGAATTGAAATGATCGAAACAATAAAGTCCGGCGGTGCGGAAAACGGCTATTATGAAAAATGGTCGGGATATCAGGCGAGTGTAAATACCCAGCAGATAAAATTTGCAAAGCTCAATGAATATCTCGGAATGATACCGAACCTTGTAACTCAGCTTACAAACACGATCGTCCTCATTCTGGGCGTTTTCTTTACGATAAACGGACAGTTTACCGTCGGTATGGTCATGGCGTTTCAGGGATTTCTGACGGCATTTACCCGGCCCGCGATGACGATGATAACCGCAGGGGAAACAATCCAGGAAATGCGCACACAGATGGAGCGCATCGAGGACGTTATGGAATATCCGACAGACGTAAACTACGAAAACGAGAGCGGCAGAAACGAGGATGCGGAATACGACAAGCTGTCGGGTGCGCTCGAAATGAAAAATGTGACATTCGGATATTCGCGCCTCGGCGAACCGCTCATTGAAAACTTCAGCCTTTCGCTGAAGCCGGGAAGCCGCGTTGCGTTCGTAGGCGGTTCGGGCTGCGGAAAATCCACGCTTTCAAAGCTCATTTCGGGATTATATCAACCTTGGAGCGGGGAGATACTGTTTGACGGAAAGCAGATGAAGGACATTGACAGAAGTGTGTTTACGGGTTCTCTTGCGGTAGTCGACCAGGACATAATCCTGTTTGAGGACACTATCCGCAACAACATAAAGATGTGGGATTCTTCTATAGAGGATTTCGAGATGATACTTGCCGCAAAGGATGCTCAGCTCCACGAGGACATCATGAAGCGTGACGGAGGTTACAGCTATATGATAACCGAGGGCGGAAAAGACTTTTCGGGCGGTCAGCGTCAGCGTATAGAAATAGCGAGAGTATTGGCCCAGGACCCTACAATTATCATACTTGATGAAGCGACGAGTGCACTTGACGCAAAGACGGAATACGATGTTGTGCATTCGATAAAGGACAGAGGGATAACCTGCATTGTCGTTGCACACAGATTATCGACCATACGTGACTGTGACGAAATTATAGTCATGGATCACGGAAAAGTCGTTGAGCGTGGGACTCATAATGAATTATATGCAAAGAACGGCTACTATACGCAGCTCGTTTCCAATGAATAAAGAAAGGAGCGTGTATATATGGGTTGGTTTGACGAACAAATAAAACAGCGCAACGAGCACGATCAGAACATCTTTGAAGAAGCATTTTTAGGTATCTCCGACGCAGTTACGGGCTCGCACATTTCCGCCGCTCTCGGCGATGAGCAGAGCCGCGCAAAGGATGCCATAGACGAGATATTAAGGTTTTATCATGTTAAAACACGTGACGTTCCCGATGAAATAAAGGACATGAACGAGCGGCTCGAATTTCTTATGCGGCCTCACGGCATAATGAGAAGGACCGTAGAGCTTGAAAAGGGCTGGTATAAGGATGCAATGGGTGCAATGCTCGGAGTGAGAAAATCGGACGGTACGGTCGTTGCGCTCGTTCCAAAGGGATTTTCGGGATATTCGTTCCTCGATGTTGAAACGGGAAAGAGTGTTAGAGTTTCCAAAAAGAACGAGGATCTCTTTGAAAGAGAAGCGGTCGCTTTTTATAAGCCGTTTCCGCTCAAAAAGATGACGATAGGCTCGCTTGTGAAATATATCGCCGAGATACTGTCTCCCGCAGATTATGCGCTTGCGGCAATTGCGACGCTTGTGGTTACGCTTATCGGAATGTTCGCTCCGAAATTAAATCAGCTTTTGTTCGGAACGGTAGTAGAAAGCGGAGATATGACATTGCTCGGTTCGATTGCGGTGTTCTTACTTTGCCTGACTGTATCGACGGCGCTTTTCGGAGCGGTAAAAAACCTCATAATTGCGAGGATAAGGACGAAAATGGACGTTACCGTTCAGGCTGCGGCAATGGCGCGCGTCCTATCGCTCCCTGCGGCGTTCTTTAAAGACTACAGCTCCGGCGACCTTTATACAAGAACACAGTATATAAATATGCTCTGCACGATGATAGTTGATACTGTCTTATCTACGGGACTTACGTCGGTGTTCTCGCTTATTTATATAACGCAGATATTTGACTTTGCGCCCGCTCTGGTCGTTCCTGCGCTTATTGTTGTGGCAATAACGGTCGTTGTTTCATTTATTACGGCATTGGCACAGATGAAGGTATCAAAGAAAAGGCTTGAACTATGCGCAAAGGAAAGCGGCATGAGCTATTCGCTCATTACGGGCGTTCAGAAGATAAAGCTTTCGGGAGCGGAAAAACGTGCTTTTGCGAGGTGGGGAAAGCTCTATGCCGAACAGTCGAAGGTCACCTATAATCCTCCCGCTATTATCAAATACAATAAGGTCATAACGACCTTTATAACTCTTGCGGGAACGTTTGCTATGTACTATCTGGCTGTTTCGAGCGGCGTTTCGGTAGCGGATTATTATGCGTTCAATACCGCATACGGTCTTGTTTCCGGGGCGTTTGTCGCACTTGCGGATATTGCACTTACCGCCGCAAACATAAAGCCCGTTCTCGATCTCTCAAAGCCCATTTTGCAGTCAGTTCCCGAAGTTTCCGAGGGAAAGCAGGTCATAACACGTCTTTCGGGCGGAATAGAGCTTAATAACGTTTCTTTCCGCTATAACGAAAATATGCCGAACGTTGTGGACGACTTGTCGCTGAAAATACGTCCGGGGCAGTATGTGGCGATCGTCGGCTCGACAGGCTGCGGAAAATCCACGCTCATGCGTCTTATGCTCGGATTTGAAACGCCGCAGAAAGGTGCAATATATTATGACGGAAAGGACATAGCCGGCATTGACCTTAAATCACTTCGACGCAGGATAGGAACGGTCATGCAGAACGGAAAGCTCTTTCAGGGCGACATTTTTTCAAACATAACCATTTCCGCACCGTGGCTCACTTTAGACGACGCATGGGAGGCGGCGGAGCTTTCGGGCATAGCCGACGACATACGCCGTATGCCTATGGGCATGAACACCCTTATTTCCGAGGGAAGCGGCGGAGTTTCGGGCGGTCAGCGTCAGCGTCTTATGATAGCGAGGGCAATTGCACCGAAGCCGAAGATACTTATGTTTGACGAGGCAACGAGTGCCCTTGACAACATCACTCAGAAAACCGTTTCAGAGTCGCTCGACAGGCTTAAATGCACGAGAATTGTCATAGCACACAGGCTCTCGACCATTAAACAGTGCGACAGGATAATATATCTTGAAAATGGGAAAATTGTGGAGGACGGTTCTTACAATGAACTGATTGAAAAGAACGGAAAATTTGCGGAGCTTGTCGCACGTCAGCGGCTTGACGATACGGAATATGTAGGACAAACGACAGCATTCTGAAAAAATTTTCTAAAACTTCTAACAAAAACAAGATTTCTCCGTATAAATAAGTGAAACGCAGGATAAAGAACAGTTGCCTTTAAAACAGGCTCTGCCGTTTGGAGGAAAAAATGGAAAAGACTGAAGATACAATTCGCAGGCTGTTTGACTTTCAGCGTTTCGCCTCAAACAAGCACCTCGATAAAATAATAGCCGACTGTGAAGACGACGGTGTTCTGCTTGAGGACAGTGAGCTCGATATAAATGCAGCGGGCGAAACAGACATAAAAAAGCCGGGGGGCGATCCGAAAAAATGAAGATAACTCCCGAAGAACTTTACAATTCCTACTGCGAAAAGGTCGAGCGATACATATGTTCTCATGTCGGAAACGAACACGACCGTGCAGATATCGTACAACAGGTGTTTTTAAACGCCATATCCGCTTTAGAAGGTTACGATCCCGAACGTGCCGCCGTAAGCACCTGGCTCTATGCCATAACACGAAACGCTGTTATAGACTACTACAGAAACCTTGAAAAAACGCCGCTTTCGGCAGATGACGATGAGCTTCAGCTTTCCTCGTCTGATGAAAAACCGCTTTCCGAGGAAACACTCGAAACCCTCGCAGACGCTCTCGAACAGCTCCCCGAACGCGAACGGAAGATAATCGTGCTTCGGTTTTACAGCGGTTATTCCGCAAAAGAGACCGCCAAAAAGGTAGGAATAAGCTATGCGAACGTACGTTTTTTACAATACACCGCCCTTAAAAAGCTGAGAAGGTTTTTAGAAGAAGCAGGGCTTTTTGAATAAAACTATAACAAAACTATTTGAAAGGATAAACTCATATGAAAAACAATCCGTCGGGAATATCGGGGTTTTATCGCTCTACAAGCAACTGCCGTCACACCGTAAGAATAGCCGTAAAGCTTATTGACACGGTAGATGAAAAGGCTTTGAGAAAGGCCGTTGATATCTCAATAAAACGTTATGATTACTTTTCGGTAAAATTTGTTCTCAAAGATGAGCTTTTACATTCGGTCGTTCCGAATGACGAGCCTATCGTTATTACAAACAGCTCCGAGCCTGTTACGCTTCTTTCCGAAGAATCTAACTTCCATGCTCTCGCTGTAAACTATTTTGGCGATACTGTCTATTTCGACATGATACATTCCATAACTGATACTACGGGAATTATGGAGTTTATAAAAACAACGCTCTATTATTACATAACCGAAAAATATAAGACCTCTCTCCCCACTGACAATATCCGCACAGCCGAAATGCCCGTTTCTGATGAGGAGAGGAAAGACCCCTATCTTGATCTTCCGCCCCTTGAGGAACAGAAACAAGAACAGCAGGAGACAGGAAAAAGGTCTGCACCGCCCTCTGCGGTCACATGGGATAAGATAACGGATACAGACAGCAGCAGACAGACCGTCTGTGAGATAGAGTTTTCGGAGTCCGAGTTTGTGGACTATTGTAAGAAAAACGGCTCTACTCCCGCAATTATGCTCGCAAATATGTTCGCAAAGGCAACGTTTGGAATCTGCGAAAAATTTGATGCACCGTTCAGAATAGTGCTTATGAAAAACTATCGCACGTTTTTGAAAAAACCGCTTGCACATAACAATGTCACGGGCGTTATTGCCCTCAATTATACGGACGAAATGCGTGGGTTTACGCCCGAAATGCTGAACGGCATATGCCGTCAGATGGCGGCATATCAGTCGACCGACGAATATATGCTTTCTGCTTTACACAGGCGGCTTAATAACGAAAAAAAGATACTTGCCCTCGGTGATCTCGACGAGGTACGTGCGGCTTTCAGAGCGGCGTCAAAGGAGAATTTAAGGCAGGTAAACCTTACGTTAAGCTATGTAAGAATGAACACCCTCGGTGCTCTTGAGCCTTACATAAAGTCAGTGAGAACATATGTTGACCCGTCGGGAAGTCATGTAATTGTAGAAGTGAATGCGGTGAACGGAAGGTTCTTTATGAATATTATGCAGGAATTTGCGGGAAACGCACTTTCTGAAGCATTTATAAACGAGCTTAAAGCCGCAGGAATTGAAGTTTCGGGCGGCACGGAGCAGACGCTTTCCTGTCCGAAAATGATAATATAAAAGTGAAGTAAACTTTACGAATGAGAAGTTTTTTGAACTTCATAATTTAAACCGGTGAAGCCACGCAGGTGCGTTTCAAATATATTTTAAAGGAGAAATTACTATGGAAGAATTTGTAAACAAGGTGAAGGACGCGAAGTCGGTGGACGAAGTAAAGGCTATCGCAAAAGAATGTAATCTGGAGCTTGCTGACGACAAGGCTGAGGAGTTGTTTAAAATGATAAGCAACCAGACCGGCGAACTTTCCGACGACGAGCTTGAAGCAGTAGCCGGCGGCGGAATAGTTGACACGATAAAGCATTGGGTAGGCAGTCTTTTCGGCAGATAATAGAAGCCTCACATTCTATACAAGCTGATTTAATTCAGGCACATCGGAGGGGTCTGCCGAGGATTTGTACGGCTCGATAGCCGAATACATTATCCGAAGCAGACCCCTAAAATGGAGGTAATACTTATGGACAAAGAAGAACTTGCAGCAAAGGTCAAAGAAGCAAAGTCTGCTGATGAAATTCTCGCTCTTGCAAAGGAAAGCGGAATTGAATTAAATGAAGAAAAAGCGAAAGAGCTTTTTGCCGAGTTAAACGCAAACGGAGAGCTTTCGGACGATGAGCTTGATAAAGTCGCAGGCGGCGAGGAATTTGGGGTCATTATAAGCCGTGACGAGATTGTGAGCAGTTTTTTAAAAGCCATGGAGCAGTACAGAAAAGAACACCCGAAAGGTTAGATCCTTGAAAGGAGCTTAAACATATGAACAAAGAAGAATTTATTGCCAAGCTCAAAGAAGCAAAGTCTGCTGATGAAATTCTCGCTCTTGCAAAGGAAAGCGGAGTTGAATTGAGCGAAGAAAAGGCAAAGGAGCTTTTCGCCGGGTTAAACGCAAACGGCGAGATGTCAGACGAAGAACTTGACGAAGTTGCAGGAGGCAGCGGGTTTATGGATATGCTGTCAAGAGGCTTAGATCAGTACCATAAACAACACCCCCACGTTTAAACCATTGGAAGGAGTCTGAACATATGAACAAAGAAGAACTTATAGCAAAGCTCAAAGAAGCAAAGTCCGCTGATGAAATTCTCGCTCTTGCAAAAGAAAACGGAATCGAACTGAGCGAAGAAAAGGCGAAAGAACTTTTCGCCGAGTTAAACGCAAGCGGCGAGTTATCGGACGACGACCTTGACAAAGTCGCCGGCGGAAACATTTTTGACAAATTTCTCGAATTTTTCGGCGGCTTCTTTTAATGAGCCGAGTATCACCTTGCGAAAGGAGCAAAGACGTATGAACAAAGAAGAATTTATTGCCAAGCTCAAAGAAGCAAAGTCCGCTGATGAAATTCTCGTTCTTGCAAAAGAAAGCGGCGTTGAACTTGACGAGGAAAAGGCAAAGGAGCTTTTTAGTCAGCTTAATGCAACCGGTGAGCTTTCGGACGACGACCTCGATAAAGTTGCGGGCGGACGAATTATAAGCATGCATACTGATGAAATATATTGGTGACTTGCTTTAAAAAATAAAAAACGGGGAGGTAAAGTAATATGCAGAAAGAAGAATTTATTGCAAAGCTCAAAGAAGCAAAATCTGCTGATGAAATTCTCGTTCTTGCAAAAGAAAGCGGCGTTGAACTTGACGAGGAAAAGGCGAAAGAACTTTTCGCCGAGTTAAACGCAAGTGGTGAACTTTCCGATGAAGAACTTGATAAAGTTGCCGGCGGAAACATTTTTGATAAAGTGAAGAAAATCCTCGGCGACATTATGAAATAAGAAACCTCGCCATAAAGCGGCAAAATGACTCAATATGAAAATTATGTTATTATATTTCTATCGTGGTTTATACTTAAAAACCCGTGATACTGCGATTTTAAATTATTTTGAAAGGATGATCAAAAAACATGACAAACATGGCGAAAAAAGCAAAATCAAAATTGGCTAAGCTCACAGCCTCTCTGATTATCGTCTCCGCTATGCTTTGCGCAGGCTCTGCAACAGTGTCAGCCGCAACGGTATCCTAAGGCATGAGCGGCGAGCTTACCGCCGAGTCTCAAACAGACAGCGGTGCGGCGGTAACGGCGACAGTCAAAAACGCCAACTACTATGATATAGACGGCGTTAATTACAAGATCTCCGTTTCCGACAATGCGGAGATCTCCGGCGACACTCAAAAAACAGACTTATCTCTTCCGTCGGGGCAAAGTGACAGCCTGACCGTAAATGTTTCGCTGAAATCCGAGACTCCCTCGGATTCCGAATCCGACACGACTCCTTCGGATACATCTTCCGACGAGACTCCCTCGGATCCCTCTTCCGACACGACTCCTTCGGATCCCGCTTCCGAAACGACTCCCTCGGATTCCACTCCCGACACGACGAAGCCTGACACGGAAGGCTCTGTGACAAACCCCGAACCGTCCCGACCGGGAACGTCCTCGCCCGGAGACAGCAATAACGGCGGCATGACCGTTACCGACGGCAAAAACGTGGATCAAAGCACGATAAAAACGGGCGACGATTCGTTATTCGCCGTAATAGCTCTGCTTATAGCCGTAATGCTTGTATCTGCTGCGGCGGTTCTCGTAATAGTAAAAAAGAACAGACGTATGATGTCCGTCATGCTCTGCCTTACTCTTGCATCGTCTGCTTTGGCGGTATCAATACCGATGCAGAATGCAAAGGCTGCCGATGAGGGAGGCTACACCGTTATAGAGGACAAGCTGGAGCTTGAATTTGAGGACGAAACGGTAACGGTGACGCTCACGGTCGAATTCCCCGAACAGCCTGAGATACACGACAACACAGAGGCGGATATAAAGGCTCTCAACAACGGCGATGCGACCATTCTCAGATACAAAGATTCAAACGAGGTATCGTTCATAAACGGGCGATATACAGACTACAAGGTCACCAACTGGGAA
>CANQAJ010000100.1 GCA_947589365.1 uncultured Clostridia bacterium
TATACACACTTACCCCATTGAGCGATTTTAAAGAGGTCGCCGAGATGGTGCGGTATTCAATGAAACGCCTTGGCTTTGCCGACAAGCTTGACACTGTCAACGCTATATTTGACGCGGCACATCTTGAAAACGACACCACCTCATGGGACAGCTATGACTGCCCCGACGGAGCAGTCAAGGTTACGCTCAGTGCAACAAATGTTCCGGACGATTACGTCTGGTCGGGAATGATAATAATGACGGATTCCAAGGGCGGTCAGACGATAATGCTTATAACTCATGACAAAGACAATGTCGCTCAGGTATACCTGTATCCGGGTACAAATATCACGGTTGCATATTTATACCAATGCGGTGACGACCAGAGTGCTTCACTTGCGTACACAGGCGAAGTGAGTTCCGATATGTCTTTCGACATGGATTTCAACACGATCACCGTAACCCCTGCCGCATAAACGGCATTAGTCACCCGCACTAAAAGTATAGATCAATATGAAGGGGCTGTCGCACAAGCGTAAAAAAACGCAGAGCGACAGCCCTTACATTTTTGCATAAAAGAAAATAAATATATAAAATGAATGTAAAATATCCAGACGAAAATGATAAAAACAAAAAAACTGCATGACAAAAAGACGTAACCGAATTACGTTAATTTTTTAGTGTACAATTTTTGAATTGACATTGTAAAATAAAGTGTGTAAGTAAGATAAGAGGATTGAGCTTGCACACTTTAATATTATAGTAAGGTGTGGTATATTAGAGTGCGTTGACACTAATTAGACCATTTTACAATGCAAGCAAATTGAATAAATGATAAATACATGGAATCAAGTTTATCATATCGACCTTGATTGATATGATTTTTTCCTGCTGCAAAGCTGTGAAAATTCTCTGTATTACACCGTTATTTAACCATAGATTAAAACGCTTGTATATACTATTCCGGTTGCCGTATTCCTTTGGCAGTGCCCCCATTTGCACCTGTTCTCGTCTATATACAGTATTGAGTCAATAAAATCGCAGTTAGTTATTTTTATGTATTTATTATAATACATTTTTGCGTTTAGTGTCAACAGCCTCTGGTTATAATCCTTGAAATCTAAATGCATTTATGAGACCATTTTACACCTTGACAGACACGGCATAACCGTTATATTATATAATCAGAAGGAAGTGATGCAAGTGGGAGAAAAAGACACGACGACCAAAACGCTTGAATCCTATAATTCGGTGTTTGCCGATATTGTAAATTGCCTGTTGTTTGATGGTAAAGCGGTGATAGATGAAAATAACCTTACCCCTGCTGACAAAGAATCGCAGTATAAGGCTGACGGAAAAATCAGAAGTCAGGAGAGAGATGTTTCCAAGTTCTGGATGAATACAAATATAAATATTGCATTCATAGGAATAGAAAATCAGGTTGCTCCCGATGAGCTGATGCCGATAAGGATAATGAATTATGACAGTGCTGTTTACCGTGAGCAATACACGCTGAAGAAAAACAATAAGCTGAAAAAATGCTATCCGGTTATTACTCTGGTTATTTATTTCGGTAAGGATGACTGGAATTACGGAAAAAATCTGCTGTCATGTATTGATGTTCCTCCGGTGCTTTTGCCGTATGTGAACAACTACAGAATGAATTTCTATTCTGTGAAAGATATGACGGAGAAACAGATTGACTTATTCAAATCCGATTTCAAGGTAATTGCCGAGTTTTTCAGTGCATTGAACAACGGAACCGACTATCATCCGAGCAACCGGGTTCTGGAATACCCCGAAGAGGTTATTGATATGATAAGTGTTTTTTCGGGTGATGATCGATTCAGGGATGACTATAATGCGTTAATTGACGAATCTAAGGGAGGTATTACTATGTGTGAGATCTATGACAAAATCCTGCAGGAAGGCGAAGCAAAGGGCAGAGCAAAAGGCAGAGCGGAAGGCAGAGCAGAAGGCAGACTTGCTGCACTTGCCGACCTTGTAAAGAGCGGTATTATAAAGCTCGAACAGGCGGCGGAGCAGGCGAAAATGCCGATTGAGGAGTTTAAGAATAAAACAGGTTTGTCTGTATAAAAGCAGTAAAACGAATAAAAAGGCAGCTCGAAAGCATAAACAGCTTTTGGAGCTGTTTTTTTTATGGGACGTGAAGTCCCGGAAATGGAGTTGATTGAAATGATAAAAGTACCGCTTACTAAGAATTTTTTTAAGCAAAGTACGGGAATTTTCGGACTTTCGCCGGTACAGTTGTTTTTTAGCGTTTTATGGTATTTGATATATCCGATATGGGCGAACAGATCCGTCCGGTAGGATTGCAGGTTGTGCTTGAATATGTATGGCAGCGGGTGAGCAAGAACAAGGAAAACGGTATCAGAACATGGGTGTGGGTAGATGAATTTTCTATAATGTTCAACGATGGAGCAGGAAGAACAACACACAGAAGCGGAGAATTTTTTGCAAAGGTATATAAGCGAATAAGAAAATACGGAGGTGTACCGACCGCTATAACGCAGAATATTACGGAGGTATTAACATCTGCTCAGGCAAGGACAATGATTTCTAACTCTGAGTTTGTCATGCTTTTGCAGCAGAAAAAAGACCGTACTTGTCGCTTTGATTGGTACGGTCTTAAATTTTGGAAGATCGGAAACTACTATTGCCTATACATGATTGTATTATTTGAAAAAACTCTGATAATTATGGTCTGAACTGCTCCAAGTAATTATACAACCATTCAGTTATTCTTGTACCATAGTTTTCGGTTGATGTTCCACCAGTATGAATCCCAAGTGCTTGATTACTGGAATTCAGTATAGCTGCTCCGCTTTCACCTGCAGCAGTGTCAGCATCGTGTCCTAGTCTTGCACTTAATGATTCTACGATATAACCAATTCGTTATCCGACTTTTGCAATAAACATTGGCATCACCTTATTTCAATAGGATTGTTTCGTTATGTATCAATCTCTAATTAATTCACTGAAATCAACTCCTTCTTAAAAAATGTTTATAAAATCCTGAGAGCTAAAAATATTGGTGCAATATAAACCATCATCACACCGCATACAGCCGCAAAGCCTGTCAGGATTTCAACAGCAGCCGATACTTTTTTCGGAATATGTATTTTTCTTCGTAATCTGATATACACAACCAATAACACAATGCCGATAACAGTAATGATAATTCCGACAATAAAGCCTTTCGGTATCAGATAGATCACTATGCTGCTTTCTCCGGCAGGCAGTTCAAAAGCTGTCAGATCTGACAATACTCTTTTGACAGGAACCTTATTGCCGTTTACCTTTACAATAAGGCCGTCATTGTAGGGGATTGAAAGCAAACAAGTTTTAGTGGATTCTGTACGAACATTACCTGTGATTTTATTGCCATTATATCGGAGATCCGCACAGCTTGTGTTGACAATAGTTTCTGACAGTAAATCAAGATCAAGTCCGAATATGCCAAAGCTGTAACAGCTTATCTTTTTGTTAGCTGTGATCTCCACAGTGATTTTTTCATTTTCATATTCGCCCAATTTCAAAAGACCGTTTGCATCTGTTTCCGGATATTTATTTTTTATCGTCCTGCCGTTTACCTTGACTGATAAGCCCTCAAAATAATCCTCCGACAGAGAATTGGAAAACCTGTCATAGCAATCAGCATACAGGCTTTGTCTGCCAGTTACAAAAAAATCGTATTTCACTTTTGCCGCATTGTAAAGCTGATACTTGTTATTTGAATACGCAATGCCTGTGCTTTTTGTCTTGTCATAACCATACTTCGTAATCAATTCTTTATCCGTATCAAAAATGTTCTCAAAAAGATATTGCTGTATTTCGGATCTTGTCATTCCGTCTAAACTATCAAAACTGTCTGAAAAATCATTGTCGCATAGAATACCCAAGCTAAGACATGGAGATATGCTATTGATAGAATATTTGCCGTTTGTGTAAACTGTATCATCTGTTGCTTTACCCTCAGTGATGTTGTATCTTATGCAGTACAAGGCATTGGTCAGTTCAGTTCCCCCGGTACTGCCGGATTTCATCCATACGGTACTGTAGCCGAAAAGACGTTGCATGACCATAAAATCATGGTCGGTGAGGGAAGTGTAATGGCTGACAGAAGGATAGCCTAATGCTCCGGTCATATTATAATCAGCCGCTTTGAAGTCTGTTTTAACTCTGTAAAAGCTATCATCCTTAATTTTGTCGCTTATCTCTGAAAGCGAAGCAAAATCTGTCGTCCGTTTCGGATTATTCACAGCGGGGCTTACCATATAAAGTCTTATACTGTTCATTCCCTCCACACAGCATAGAGCTATCAGTATTATTGCAAAAACCTGTTTCATGATAAGCCTTTTTCGGTAAAGCAGCAGAATAATCAGATAACAAACTACACCTGATACAAAGAGTCTTGCCAGTCCGTCAAGGGATTCTTTCGTACCCCACAGGGTAGCTGTATATTTTGTAAGCGTTTCAAAGTTTTTGTCTATCATCTTCTTGGAAAAGAAATAATATCCATAAATCAGGGCAAAAGTCAAAGGAATCAATATGCACTGTGTTTTTAACTTTATTTCAGATTTTTCTTCACCTATATATGTCAAAAAATCCGCACAGCATATCAGACCGATAAATATAGTGATAAAGCCGTATCGTGCCGGGAATGACATATAGTTTCCCGTGTGCCACATAATATTGACAGGCTCGATAAAAAACGGTATCAGTGTAAGCAAGAATAACAACAGGTTTCTTCTATGCTCTTTTGTTTTCTTTTCTCTGCTTAACACCTGCATCAACGGCACAACAAAAATGAAACCGGTGCAGAACAAGAGAGGTAATACGGTTTCGTAGTGCGACAGAAAATTAGCACTGTTTATCGTGTCAGAAACAGAGCCGAGCCTGCCGGATGACATGACCTGTATCAGACTCGGCAGCCATATCACAGCTGTCATCATTGCGGTAAGAACGGAACCGTACAGGAATTTAACACAGACCTCACGGCGATATTCCGACTGTCGTTCACTGATAAAAAAGATCGTCATATACAGCAGAATAAACATAACAACCATGTAGCAAAGGTAGAAATTCATGATCATTATCGCTGATAAAGAAATAATGAATAATGTGCCTTTGCGTTCCTTTGTCAGCTTTTCCAGTCCGAACATAAGGATAGGGAACAGATACATCACATCAAGCCACATGACATTCTGATAGAACAGCATACCATATCCGCATAAAGCATACATCAGGCTGAGTGAAACAGTAATCGCTCCGCTTGTTGTTTTCTTGCAAAATTTAAAATAAATCGCCTCCGTAAAGGAACATAATGTCAGCTTCAGAATAACCGTGATATTGACAAAATATATGATTTCTTCCTTTGGTACAAAAACCGACAGCAGAGAAAACGGATTTGAAAGGAAAAAGCAGAACACACCCCAGAAGCTCATACCGCCTGCATTGGAAATACTGAAAAGCAGATTGTCTTTTCCGCTCAGCATATCCTTGAAATCCATCAGCAGGGGGATACCCTGCTGATTCATATCGCACCAAGCAATACTGCCTTGTCCGAACGGGTACATATTATAATTTTTGAACACAAACAGCAATACCGCTAAAGTTAGTAAAGGCGGAAGAAACAGTGGATAGTATTTTTTGACGGCTTTCATTCAAGTGCTTCTCCCTGATCATTGTACTGAATATCCTCCGGAGCAACATGGTTGCTTTCGGATTCTTCTGCATAGTTTGAGCTTGCTTGATCTGTTTCAGATTCATTAGGTGTATATTCTTGACTGGCACCTGATGTTACTTTCTGTTCAGAAAATTCTCTTGCTTCAGGATTTGTCGGGCTTGTTTCTGTGACAGGATAAGCGTCCGAATTTACAACATCATTGTTGCTTTGTGTGTCATCAGAAACACTGCTTTTACTTTCGGTCTGTTCGTTTTCTGCATTATCAGAAAGGATAAGCTGATACTTTTCAGGCTTCGGATCACACATACCTGTCATTGTTTTTTCGAGAGAATTGAGCAGAAGTTCTTTCTCTATGCTGTCATAGTATTGTTCGAGATTTTTGGTTAAAGTCAGGGTATAAACCGTCTGATCTCCGACTTTATGTGTTGCAACTTCTACTCCACTGTATTCTGATATTTCTGTTGTGCCATTATCAGATAGTTTTACAGAGATAAAACGAACTTCATCTCCTATTTCGTTTTCTTTCTTCCAGATATTAAAGAGATTTTCAGGGGAAGCATCGGTTACAATAGTCTTTTGTTTCATCTTACCGTTAGCAACATAATAAATTTCAAACGGCATTTCTTCAAGAGCTTTCTCGACGGAATCTTCAAGCACAGGAGTTTCCGAACTTGATCCTCCTGCTACTCCGTTTTCGGGAGATTCTTCATTAACAGGCTTAACGGAGTTTGTACCGCTCGCAGAGGAAGCATCGGGATCAACAACTACATTATTGCTTTTGTTAATATTCTGAACGATCAGAACAGCCGCACAAGCAAAAACGGCACAGGCAGCCACAGAGGTTATTGCTAAAAATGATTTTTTACTGCTTTTCTTCGGCTCAATTGCCTTTTCGATAAGTTCATCATCAACATTGCCGATACTGTCAAATAAATCGAATTTTGTCATAATAACCCCTCCGTTTCAAGTCTTGCTTTCAGTTTGTTTCTTGTTCTCATCAGCATGACCTTGACCTTACTTTCAGAAAAGCCAAACAGTTTCGCTATTTCCTTTACGGGTTTTGCATACCAATAACGACATAGAAACACCCTCTGTTCCTTGTCATTTAACCCTTTGACAAAAGCGTTGATAGTTTTATCAAGCATTTCTTTTTCCATTTCAGCTATCGGATCACCGATCGGAGAAATACATTCCGATAACTCATCCAATACCTCTGCTGTCTCACCGCCACGTTTTTCTGCATTTTTTCGTCTCCATCTGTCAATAGAGAGCCTTCTCGTTATTTTACCAAGAAATGTTTTCAAAATGCCAGGCTTATGCGGAGGCATACTGTTCCATGCGGACATATAGGTATCATTAACGCTTTCTTTGGAATCTTCCTCATTATGTAAGATACCATAAGCAACAGAATAGCAGTAAGTGCCATATTTCTCAGAAGTAACGTAAATAGCCTGCTCGTTCCTGTCCCAATACATTTCTACGATCTGTGCATCTGTCATAGCAAAGACCTCCTTTCAAAAGTCCTTCTATATAACTACTCGTATTTTATCACGATTGGTTACAGAATATTTGAAAATTTGGAAAGTTGTATAATAAAATGTCCAAAAAGGTGCAAAAGAATAGACCCGTATTGAAACCAGTGGTAAAATGTTAAGTGACCAAACCAACATAACCGGAGGAAACAATATGAGTCACTTAGATAATACCACAAAAAGCAGAAAAGGTAAACACCTAAATTACGAAAAAAGGATAAAAATTAAAGCATGTTATTTTTCAAAGTAAACGCAACAGAGGCACAAAAAACTGTTGCAATAAGTATGACGAATAATAAGTTTCATTAAATTTGGGAAAAGAGGAGAAAACATAAGAAGAACGTCAACTCCCCCATGGTGGAGAGAGTTGCATATGAAATTGAAGTTTCCCGAAATAATCAAAAATGATTCAAAAAAAGCCTGAAATCCGCCGATCAAGCGAATTTCAAGCAAATTGCAGAATATTGACGAAAAAGAAAATGTCTGATATAATGAGTGTTGCAGAGTGTACCATACACGGTAGGCGGTCAATCTTGCTCCCGGAATCGGGAGGTGGTGCTTATGTCATGGACGGAGTTTTTAACTTTAGTCATTGCCATTTGCAATGTTATTACATTGATAAATAACATCCACGTAAAGAAATAACCGCCAAGCTTCCAACTAAACGGTTATTTCTTATAACATACTTTTGGGAGCGACCGTCTATCGGTATGCTCTGTATTTATATTATACAATTCCATGGAAAATATGTCAAGTAGTACAATTTGCTTTTTAGTAATATGAATGAAATGCTATATGAGAAAACAATAGATATATGTGTGTTCGGTTATAGGTGTTGGTAATGGCTGTCTGTCTGAGATTATACGTATTTTTTAAGGGGGGAATTATCATTGAAGTTTCCCGAAATAATCAAAAATGATTCAAAAAAAGCCTGAAATCCGCCGATAAAGCGAATTTCAAGCAAATTGCAGAATATTGACGAAAAAGAAAATGTCTGATATAATGAGTGTTACAGAGTGTACCATACACGGTAGGCGGTCAATCTTGCTCCCGGAATCGGGAGGTGGTGCTTATGTCATGGACAGAGTTTTTAACTTTAGTCATTGCCATTTGCAATGTTATTACATTGATAAATAACATCCACATAAAGAAATAACCGCCCAAGCGACCAAACTTAGCGGTTATTTCTAATAACACAACTTTGGGAGCGACCGTCTATCGGTATGCTCTGTATTTATATTATACAATTCTATGGAAAATATGTCAAGTAGTACAGACTGATTTTAATTGATTATAATTGACATAAGGAGTGAGATGCTATGATAGTAATATACGCCGAAAAGGCAAGCCTTGCAAAGGCGATAGCGACAGCTCTGAACGGCGGCAAAAGA
>CANQAJ010000101.1 GCA_947589365.1 uncultured Clostridia bacterium
GGCTGATGAGCTGTCAACAGAACTGTGCTTTGAATAACTCGTCCTCCGCCTTGCGGCCTCCGAATTCTGCCTTGTTTTCCTGCGACCGGGTGCTTTTACGTAGGTAACCGGTTCATCATCATTTTTTATGGCAGTTTTCTTTGATTTTGATGCGGCACGGCGTTTGAGCTTCTGCTTCGGCTCAATAAACAATATGTAGGCACTTGTGAGTATGACAAAAGCAAGATCTATAACAACTATCAAAAATCCTACAAGCGTATACCCTGTGGAAAAATTATTTTTTCCAACATCCTCCGATATCAGCTCCATATTCTCATCGTATGGCGGCAGGTTTCTGATACTGTCACTTTGCTTGCCGTTCCTCGAAGCATATTCCTGCAAATACACATTATTATCACTGTAGATTACAACCCTCGGAGTAAGAGAAAAGGCATTATCATCAAGCTCGGGCGGGTTTTTATAAAAAACAACAGCCAATAGATTTGTACATTCGTTGAAAACACCTGATTTCAGTGTCGTTCCTCCGTTAAACTCTGCTCTGAGCAGTCCGGAACAGCCGTCAAACGCATTTTCATCAATTTCTTTGAGTGTTTCGGGAAATACAGCCCTGCTGAGGGTGCTACAGTATTTAAACGAATTTACTCCTATTTTTTTGACTCCATCACCTATTTTTATATCCTTTAATTTTGTGCAACCCTCAAAAGCACTTTCTCCGACATTTGCAACATTCGGCGGAATTTCAAAGCTCTCAAGTCCCGAATCCTGAAACACAGATTTTTCAATAGTGTTTATTCCGTTAGGAAATTCAACCGTCTTTAATGAGGTGCAACCGTAAAATGCTCTTTCCCCTATCTGTGCAACCGATGAGGGAATATATACATTGTTGAGTGCGGTACAATTTTCAAATGCCGAAACATCTATTGAATTAACAGAGCTTGGCAGCATAACCTGCTTGATTTTCCTGTTTCCCGCAAAAGAATAGCTTCCCACAACCTTTATTTTATCCGGAAGACTTTTGACCTCGCTGTCACCTGTATACTTAATCAGTATTCCGTCACCTACGGTAACAAATTCATTCTTTTGCTCCTTTATCCATTTTGTATTTTCAAGAGCATATTTTCCGAAACTTCTCAATGCCTTGGGTATACCCGGTTCGGTCAGCGATGTACAATTAAGGAATGCATAATCCCCTATACTGTCCAGGCTGTTGGGTAAATGCAGAGTTTCAAGGGATTTACATTCCGAAAATGCATATTTACCTAATTCCGTCAATCCGTCATCAATACTGATATCTGTCAGTGCCTCACAACCCGAAAAGGCGGAATCACCTATCTTTGTGACAGAAGCCGGTATCTGTACCTTTTTCAGTGCCGTGCAATTCTGAAATGCACAGTTCTTTATTTCTTTGATGCTTTCGGGTATTTCAAGTTCCTTTATCGTTTCACTTCCTCTGAATGCCGCTGCACCGACCGATACCACGGTATAACCCTCAACCTTGTCCGGGACGGACACATAAAGACTTTTTCCTTCGTAGCTGATTATTTCAGCTGTTTTGTCCTCCTCCGAAATCAGATATCTGAAATCTCCGTTATCAATAAAATCTGCCGCATACACATACGATATGCTGCAAAAAGACACAGTCACAACAGCCGCCGCAAGTGCTGAAATAATTTTCACTGCTTTTCTTTTCATAACTTTCTCTCCGGTTTCATCTTGATTTATCAACGTTATATCTGTATTCCTTCGGTGTCATATCAAATTTCTTTTTGAATATCCTGTTAAAATAGGATAAATTTGTTATCCCTATTTTTTCGGCAATTTCCGTTATCTGCATTCCTGTATTGACAAGATGGTTTGCGGCAATGTTAAGCCGGTAATCATTTATATATTCTATACAGGTCATTCCCATGTATTTCTTAAAAAACCTCATAAAATAGTGTTTGCTTAAATTAACCGTTTCCGCAAGCTCATCTATCGTAATGGGGTGCATATAGTTTTCATCAATATAGTCGAGAATTGTTTTTATATTTCTTGTCGTATTATCCTTTATATCGGGTCGGTGCTGATCAGGACGGAAAAAATATCTGAATAAAACGAAAAACATCTTATACAGCTCGGATTTTATTCCTATTTCAAAATAATCCTCCTTATTGTCAAACAACTCGACAAGCCTCTTTACACATACTTCAAGTTCCTCATAATGCGGTGCATCCTTTGAAATCACAACAGGATTGATATACATTCCGTCAAGATAAGGCGTCAGATACTTTATCGCACACCCATCGGTATTATTTCCCGTTATCATATTAAAACCGAATATTATTGTTGTAAACTTAGTTCTGATATTTTCATAATTCTTGAATGAATGAAGAACACACGGATTTATAAGAATAATGTCCCCTGCCCTTACATGGTAATTTTCAAGATCAATATATTCATTAAATTCCCCACTTTCCACATATACAATTTCCATTTCCTCGTGCCAGTGCATAGGATAAGTCGTAAAAAAGTCAGGCATAACTGTCCTCACGACAGTATACGGCATTAAAAAATCGCCCTTTTGTCCTGTTTCCTTAAGGTACTCAAGTTCATCAAACTGCATAATCGTTCACCCCTTAAAATTGTTGTGTTCTATTTGGAATATATCGAAATATATTCATAATTATGTAGACACATGAAAGCTGTCGGTTTTAGTATAAACTGACACAATAGTATTATATTACGATTAATCAATTTCATCAAGTATAATTAAATCATTTTTATATACATATTTATTCACATAACCCCGGTTTTTTCAATCGGGATTTACAAATGTAAGTATATGCAGTATCTTTATTGATAAATTTTATAGAAATTTATTACTGTCGGTTTTTTATAAGTATTGTAAATTTAACGTATATATGCTATAATTATCTCGGTTTGTATCATAGATTTTGTCCTGCCGGATATAAAATGATTATACCGATAATTGACTAAGATTTTTTATAACTTTAAAGAAAGGATTGCGGCATATGTTTAAAATAGTCAGCAAAAAGGAACTTAATCCAACGGTTACTCTTATGGAAATAGAGGCTCCGCTTATTGCGGGAAAAGCCGAACCGGGACAGTTTATCATTTTCAGAGCTAAGGAGGACAGCGAACGTGTTCCCCTTACTATTGCGGATTTTGACAGGGATAAGGGTACGGTTACCATTATCTTCCAGATTGTAGGAGGAGCTACAATGGAGCTTAATACACTTAACGAAGGTGATTGTCTGCATGATTTTGTAGGTCCCCTCGGTAAACCGAGCGAAACGGAAGGACTTAAGAAGGTTGCTGTAGTAGGAGGCGGTGTGGGATGTGCAATAGCTTATCCTATAGCAAAAAAACTCCACAATCTCGGCTGCGAAGTCCACAGCATAGTCGGATTCAGAAATAAGGATCTGGTTATCCTTGAAGATGAATTTAAAGACGTAAGCTCCGTTCTTAAAATGATGACCGATGACGGAAGCTACGGCGAAAAAGGTCTTGTTACCAATGCACTTGAGGAGCTTATCAAGGAAGGAAACAAATATGACGAGGTTATCGCAATAGGTCCTGTTATTATGATGAAATTCGTTTCTCAGCTCACGAAAAAATATGATATTAAGACTGTCGTAAGCATGAACCCCATTATGATAGACGGTACAGGTATGTGCGGGGGCTGTCGTCTGACCGTTGGAGGGGAAACAAAATTTGCCTGTGTTGACGGTCCCGATTTTGACGGTCATCTTGTTGATTTTGATGAGGCTATGAAAAGAGGAGCTATGTATAAGGAATTTGAAACAATCGCCCGTGAAGAAAACTGCAATCTTCTCAAACAGGAGGTAAAAGAGTGATGGCTATACAGAGAAATATGGATCCGAAAAAATGCCCTATGCCGGTGCAGGATCCTCAGATACGAAGAAATAATTTTAATGAGGTTGCGTTGGGATATACCTATGATATGGCTGTAAATGAGGCTAAACGCTGTCTTAACTGCAAAAATAAACCGTGCCGTTCCGCCTGTCCGGTACAGATAGATATACCCGCATTTATAGAAAAAGTTGCGAACGAGGATATGGAGGGTGCATATCAGATTATAGCACAGTCCAGCTCGCTTCCTGCCGTATGCGGCAGAGTTTGCCCGCAGGAAACACAATGTGAATCAAAATGTGTCAGAGGTATCAAGGGTGAGCCTGTAGGAATAGGCAGACTTGAAAGGTTTGTAGCAGATTATCATCGTGAGCATTGTACGGAAAAACCGGAAATTCCCACACCGAACGGTCATAAGGTCGCTGTTATCGGTGCCGGTCCGAGCGGTCTTACGGCTGCCGGAGATCTTGCAAAACTCGGATATAAGGTTACTGTATACGAGGCACTCCACCTTGCGGGGGGAGTTCTTGTCTATGGCATACCCGAATTCAGACTCCCGAAAATTATCGTTCAGAAAGAAATTGATAACCTTAAATCCATCGGTGTTGATATAGAAACCAATATGGTTATCGGAAAGGTTCTTACCATAGACGAGCTTTTTGAAATGGGTAACGAAGCAGTATATATCGGCAGCGGTGCGGGTCTTCCCCGTTTTATGAATATTCCCGGAGAAAGTCTTAAGGGAGTTTATTCAGCCAATGAATACCTTACCCGTATAAACCTTATGAAGGCATATCAGAAGGGCAGCAAAACACCCATAAAACACAGTAAAAAGGTTGCCGTTGTAGGCGGAGGAAATGTTGCAATGGATGCGGCAAGGTCTGCAAAGAGAATGGGTGCCGAGGAGGTTTATATAGTATACAGACGTGGTATGCAGGAGCTTCCGGCACGTAAGGAGGAAGTTGAGCACGCCGAAGAGGAAGGTATCATATTCAAGACTCTTACAAATCCCGTTGAAGTCCTCGGCGATGAAAACGGCGATGTGTGCGGTATGAAGTGCGTCGAGATGGAGCTTGGTGAACCTGATGCAAGCGGAAGAAGACGTCCCATAGTAAAAGAAGGAAGCGAATTTACGCTTGATGTGGATACGATGATAATGTCTATCGGTACAAGTCCCAACCCGCTTATAAGGAGTACAACACCGGGACTTGAAACTAATAAGCATGGCTGTATCGTTACGAACGGTGATGACGGTCTTACAACAAGAGAGGGTGTTTATGCAGGCGGTGATGCCGTGACGGGTGCGGCAACAGTTATACTTGCAATGGGTGCCGGAAAGGCAGCAGCAAAGGCTATTGATAAATATATCAGGGAAAAATCATAAATTTCTTTATATTGCGTCTGAACCACTCGGACGCAATATTTTTAAAATTAATGAGAAGAAGTTTGATTTATACCGGATCAAGGAGGAAAATATGAAAATGTTTATCAAAAAATCCATTTCTGTTTTACTGTCAACCCTTATACTGGCAGGCGGTTTTTCATTTGCTTTGCCGCAAGTGACAGATTATTCAATGAGCGTAAATGCAGCGGAAATTACCGAAAGTATGTCGGTTCCCGACACTATCCGGACAGCCGGGAACCAAAAAAACGATATATCACTAAATGATGCCGAAAAAACAGAGCCGCAGGAAATAAAACTCGGCAAAACGGATATCACCTTTGAGAAAGGCAAAACAGAAGTTCTTACGGCAGAGGTTCTTCCCGAAGATACTGCGGATAAAACCATAACATGGACAAGCTCCGATGAATCTGTCGTATCAGTAGCAGAGGGAGTACTTACGGCAGTATCGAAAGGCAAGGCAAGTATAACCGCTTCAACCTCAAACGGTATTACCACCGTATGTGACGTTGCTGTTACGGTTCCCGAAAAGAGCATTGAGCTGAGCAAAACCTCACTCTCCTTGGAAAAAGGAAAAACCGAAGTAATTACGGCAAAAGTACTTCCCGAGGATTCATCGGACAAAACTGTTACATGGTCAAGCTCCGATGAAAATGTTGCGGTTGTATCGGATGGCGTGATCATAGCAATTTCAGGCGGTACTGCTGATATAACGGCAACCTCGGCAAACGGACTGACTGCCTCTTGCAGGGTAACCGTTACAGTTCCCGCCGAAAGCATTGTAATCAGCCAGACATCCATCACACTGCAAAAAGGAGAAACCTTTACGCTTGTGGCTAAAATTTATCCTCAGGATACGACCGACAAAACGGTAATATGGTCAAGCTCCGACAATAAAATTGTTACCGTAAACGGCGGAAGAATAAAGGCTATATCAACCGGTACGGCAATTATTACGGCAAAGACGGTAAACGGAAAAACAGCTTCATATACTGTCCGGGTTGTCATAATGCCGACAAGCATTAAGCTGAGCAAAAGCTCCATAACACTTGAAAAGGGAAAATCTCAGACAGTTAAGGCAACCATAAATCCCGGGAATACGACAGAAAAAAATGTAACCTGGACAACATCAAACAGTAAGGTTGCCACCGTATCAAAGGGCAAGATTACCGCAAAGGGTACAGGTAAAGCAACAATTACCGCATCTACGGTCAACGGCAAAACTGCCAAATGTACAATCAATGTTATTTCAAAACCGACAAGCGTTAAACTCAGTAAAACCTCTTTAACACTTGGAAAAGGAAAAAACTATACACTCAAGGCAACCGTATATCCGAAGGATGCTACAGATAAGAAGGTTACATGGTCAAGCTCAAATACCGGTGTTTTAACCGTATCAAACGGTAAAATCACTGCGAAGTCAATCGGTTCCGCAACAGTAACGGTCAGGACATCCAACGGCAAAACATCAAAGTGTGTTGTCAAAGTAGAGATATTGCCAACGAGCATTAAGCTCAACAAGTCTTCTGTTTCCATTCAAAAAGGTAAGACCTGTACCTTGAAGGCAACGGTTTCGCCAAACAATGCTACAAATAAAAAAGTTACATGGACAAGCTCGGATACAAAAGTAGCTTCCGTAAAAAACGGTACCGTTACCGCCAAAGGTGCAGGCACTGCTGAGATAACAGCTAAAACCTCTAACGGAAAAACAATATCATGTAAGGTCACCGTACGAATTTATCCGACATCAATCAAGCTTAACAAGACATCCCTTTCATTGCAAAAGGGAAAATCGGCAACACTTAAGGCTACAATTTCACCAAACAATACTACTCTTAAAAATGTCACATGGACGACCTCAAATTCAAATATTGCTGCTGTCAAGAATGGAAAGATTACTGCAAAGAATATCGGTACCGCCACTATAACGGCAAAAACCTCAAACGGGAAAACAGCTGTGTGCAAGGTTACCGTAAAAGGTCTTCCTACGAAAATTTCACTCAGTAAAAGCTCTGTCAGCCTTAAGGCAGGGAAATCTGTCACTCTTAAAGCGACCTTGACTCCGTCCAAAAATGTTATCGGCACGGTTACATGGACAAGCTCGGACAATGACACGGCAACTGTTAAAAACGGAAAGGTTACGGCTAAAAAAGCCGGAAATGTTGTTATAACGGCAAAAACAGCAAACGGAAAAACCGCAAAAACCAAAGTCAGAGTATATGTTGTTGACTATAAAAAGGCATATACACCCGAACAGGTTTATAATGATTTGTCATATCTCAAGAAATCCTATCCCGATATCATAAAATTATCTACTATAGGTAAAAGTGTACAAAACCGTGATATAAAGCTTGTTCAGCTTGGAACCGGGAGCAAGAAGGCTCTCATTGTCGGAGGAATCCATGCAAGAGAGCATATAACCGTTTCATACGTAATGCGGGTTATTGAGGAATATGCTGCCACATATAAGAAAAATCAGAAATACGGCAGTTATGATATCCGCAGCCTGCTTAACAAATATACTCTTTATATTGTTCCTATGTCCAATCCTGACGGTACACAAATTGCAAATACCAAGGATAAGCCTCTGTACGTTCCGAGCTCTTTTGAAAACGACAGCTTCAAAGGAAATGCCAATGCTGTGAATCTGAACAGAAACTACCCGTTCCATTGGGAAGGTGCAACTGACGGGACGGATAAAAATCAAACCAATTACAGAGGACCGTCGGCAGCTTCCGAGCCCGAAACCAAAGCTATTATAAAGCTATGCAGCAACAACAACTTCCGGTTTATGCTGAGTATGCATATTCTCGGCGGCGGTATTTATTGGCGTGACCGGGCAAACGGCACAATACCGAATGACAGCAAGCTTGCTTCCGCTCTTTCCAAAAAATGCAAATATCTTCTGTTTGAAAATACTACGGTTGAATCCGAATATGCCGGAGGACTTGAAAACTGGTTCAGATATGCATACAACAAGCCCGGTTTCTGTATTGAAATGATACCGTTCAGCCAATATTATCTGTCGGATACATATATCGGATACAATAAATATTTTGAACAGGCAATTGATTGGGCTAATACGAAATATACATTTGCGGAAGCTATGAGGGTAATGTAAGCTGCTTATGTATTGTTTTGTAATTCGTCTTAAAATATGAAACAATCCGTACTCCGGATATCTGCGATATTCAGCCGTTTATGTATCAAATACATAAATATGC
>CANQAJ010000102.1 GCA_947589365.1 uncultured Clostridia bacterium
TTGTCAAGGGTTACTTTCTGATTTTCGGTAAAGACCTTGGTAAAGGGAGGGCGACAAAGTGCTTCAAGCTCCGCTTGGGTTTTTTCTTTGCGGTAAAGCTCCTCGGCAACCTCATATACAATTCCCGAACCGTCGGGTACTGCGACAGGTTCGTCCTTGTCAAGCTTTATATCCGTGCTTACACTTCCGCCGAAAACCTCCTTTGCTTCCGACACGGAAGTCCTTTCTATTTCCGGCTTTGGCTCCGCAGGCTGAATTTCAGGAGAATCGGTCGGGTTATCCTTTATCTCCGGAGAGATTTCGGTTCCGGCTTTGTCAGGTTCCGGCTGAGAAATTTCCCCTTGATTTTCCGATCCCGAGTTTTTTTCCCGGATTGTATTCTCTGAAGTATTATCTTCTGTTTTTATGGTTCCGTTTACGTTTGGTTCCGGTAATTCGGTTTCCAATGCGTATGTAACGGCATTTTTTTTATTTTTCCTGCGGCTTTTCTTTCTTCTCCCGGACGGAGCGGCTGCGGAAACGGTTTCAACCTCAAGAGCCGAGCTTCCGTCTATGGGAAAATTTTCGGAATTTTTGTCGCTGTTTAACTGCACATAACTTCCCCCATTCAACATTTACGGATTGCAGTCATTGATATAAGGGAAAAGGTGACATACGGGAATTATACAAGCTCATTCATAACAAGACCTGTTATAAGCTTGGGATAAAAGTATGTTGATTTCTGAGGCATTTTTTCTCCTGCTGCGGCAACATCTTTGATTTCCTCAACCTTCGTCGGATTAAGGATAAATGCACATTGTGCAATGCCGCTGTCAACAGAGAAAATTGCAGCCTCGAATTCCTTTACATATGTCAGATTGATTTGTTTAGCCATATTTTCGGAATCTATACCGAAAATTCTTTCAAGCACGAGGGTATGGAGAACGGATACATCAAGTCCGCAATATGCCGCACTCTTGCCGGGGAGAAGCTTTGAAACAGCGGTTTTGTCTTTCAGTACAAGCAGCTTATATTTGTTTTTGCCGCTGTAGTATGCAAAAGCTTTATCGCCGCTGTCATAGCGTTCCTTGAGGACAGCCTCAATAGTGTCTGTTCCGCTGTATTCCGTTATATCGAAATACTCTCCGCATTTATCTATAACCTCGTCCGGATTTACACTGAGGTTACGGAGAACACGGTGAGTGGGCAGTACAAGAAGTCCGGGATGCTCCATATCGACAAGCATCATCATTACATAATCCTCCGCACCGTTTCCGGTTCCGTTTTCACGGCAATAATTGCGGTAATTAAGAGCTGTTTCATACCTGTGGTGTCCGTCGGCTATATACAGCTTTTTATCCGAAAAATCGCTGCAAAGAGCGGAAATTTCATTTTCATCGGTTACAACCCAAAGACGGTGCGTTACATTATCATGATCGGTCAGTTCCGACTCGGGCTTGCCGCTGCTCAGGCTGTCAAGTCGGTTTGTAATACCGTGGTCTTCGTCCGTAAAGAGGGAATAGATCTGACTGAAATTACAGTTTGTAGCTTTCATCAGATTAAACCTGTCCTCTTTCGCCTTGGAAAGAGTTTCCTCATGCGGAAGTATTATACCCTTTGAAAATTCCTCAAGCTTAACACGCACGATACAGCCTTTGAAGCTGCGTGTGACACCGCCGAGCGAAAATTCCTCCTCATAGATATATACAGCGTCCTTATCCTCTTTTTTGAGTATGCCCGAGCTTATCCACTCTCTGAGTGTCTGTCCGACCGTCCGGTACGGCTCATCCCCCTTCGGAAGCTCAAGACGTATAATATTGTGTTCGTTTTCCGAAAGATAGGCTTGTCTTTCTTCCTCACTTATGATATCATAAGGAGGGCAGGTAAGCTTATCAATGTCTCCTGCTTTTTCACGGTCAAATCTTAATCCCTTGAATGCTTTAATTTCAGCCATAATAAATCTCCCTTAAATTTAAAGTATATCAATACTATTTTAAATGTACGGGGGAAATTTGTCAATGACCAAACTCTTACGACTGCAAATAAAATATAACATATTAGCCGTGTGAAATTTGAAGAAAGCAGGGGGGAGTCATAATTATACATTAAGCAGTAAACTGTCGTGATATAATAAAACTACAGAACGGAGATGCATACATAATGATAGAAGAAGGATACGGAATACTTGCAATGTTTATAGTGCTTTTGATACACATGATATATTCCGCAATAAAAAGAAAGTCAATAAGGAGAAGCGTACTTATATCTGTATTTATTGTTTATATTTCAATTGTAATATTGATAACCTTTTTCCCGATAGTATATTCACATGATGTATATACACAGTTTGGTACACTGGAAAATGCATTACAACTCACACCGTTTAAAACAATACATTATATGATAAGATATACCTCAAGAAATATGATTTTTGCTCAGGTGGGCGGAAATATAATAATGACGATTCCTTTCGGGATTATGCTGCCGCTTATTTTGAAAAAAAGAAAAGCAGCTCTGCTGATTTTATATGCCGCAGCTTTTCCTGTTTGTATAGAATTGCTCCAGTTACTGTTAGGATTTCTTTTTGGGACGTATTATCGGAAGACGGATGTTGATGATGTTATTTTGAATTTTACGGGGATAATTCTCGGGTATGCTATATATTTTGGATTATCGCTTATATACAGAAAGGTCAGGAAAAAATGATAATAGGTCAGCCCCTCCCATAACGATGCCGCAGAGCATTTTTGTGAAAAGGATTATTTTGTAAGAGAGGGTATTTTAAGGAAATGTCACGGACAGTAATATAAAAACAGAAACCTGCACTGCGTTTATTTTTTCGCATATGTGCAGGTTTCTGTGCTTATTGTTAAGTAATATTAAGTTTGTCGATCTGCAAAAATTCCTTGTTATACCGTGTCCGATACGGTTTTAAATCAGCTTTTATTGCTTGCTTGATTTTTCCTTTATATTTAACCTCATAATGTGCAAGAAGCAAAGGAATATTATGGGTGCAGTCCGCCAAGAGATATAATCTTTCGGTATTTTCGCAACAGTCAGAAAATTCCTTTAAGATTAAAGATAAAACCGTATAGAAACTGTAAATCAGCTAAATATCATTCAGAAATATTTCCGCTGCTCCCGATTTTCTGTATTTGTATTTCTGTACCTTTGATAACGGAATACTATATTTTGTATTACCTGTTCTGAATGTACCGCTGATTATCATATCATTCAATTTACGGGCAAATTTATATTCTTCCGAACCGTGTTCCAATTCATCATCAAACAATAAATAGCCCTCACCGTCATAAAACATCATAAGGGCAATGCTCAGTGTGCAGCATTTATGCCTGAGAACCTTGTAAGGAATATCAAATCCATCGTCCCAATTATATTGGCTGATGTAACCGTATAAGGTTTCTTCATCCTCAATTTTATCAATTCCCTCCAATGCACCGTCTATATCGTATTCATATAACAATTTTTCTATCAAATTGGAATCCATAATACGTACCTCTTGATTGTTTTGTCTTAAGTGTATTACTTTCAAAATAATTTGTCAAGATTCGGTTTGTAAAATTATGTTGCCGAGAAAGAAACATTGTTTCGTCGTGATTTAAAATGTACTATTCTTATTTCTCACTCACAACTTACATTTATCATATTATGAAAGTGTACAGATATAATCGCAGAGAGATGTCTGCTTCAGGTGACATCTCAGGTTCAGTGGGAATATTATCCCCACCGAATTGACTTCTGCGAAAGTTCTTGTCTGATAAAGGCAGAACTTTTAAGAAAGGAGATTATTATGGACGTTATAAAAAAACTGCAAAATTCGGAATTTTTCATTCAGCCTATTCCGAAAAAGGTTTCAGAGGCTATGGCCTATGTGCCTTATCAGAATGCGAGCGAACTTTATTCGCCCGAACAGGCTATTATGATGGGAACACTGTTCCCGGAGCTTAATTTCCCGTTTGACCCCGACTGCGGAAAGGGAGGTAAGAAAAATGACTGAAAGAGAGCGTATGCTTCGCCGACTTTCGGCGGTTGAATTTGCGGCTCACGAGCTTCATATATATTTGGACACACATCCTAATGATACCTCCGCCGGAGCTGCACTTAACGAATATGAAAAACAGGCTGCAGCACTTCGTAAGGAGTTTGAAGAAAAATTCGGTCCCCTTACCCCGGGTGATGACGGTAATCGTTGGGCATGGATCGCAGACCCGTGGCCTTGGAATAATTAGGAGGACCGATTATGTTTGTATATGAAAAAAGACTTCAATATCCCATTAATATCAAGCAGACCAACCCTAAGCTTGCCCAGATTATTATTTCTCAATATGGCGGTCGCTACTGCAAAAAGATATACATATCAGGCATAAAAAAAGATATCAATATTTCCGTTGTCCCTGTAAAATACGATCCGTTCTACTATTGATTTAAGCAGGGAGTTTTTAGTGTCTTCAGCAACTGCGGGGGACCTTAGAGTTGGCAAAAGACTATGGATTTTATTTTTTATTTGTATCCTTGCTTTTTCTTCATCAGGAAGCTCGGCAGTATTTATTTTTTCCTCAAGATCTGATATGCGGCTTAAAATTTGCTGACGACTACGTTTAAATTCTTCGAGGGTATAAAGTTCGTTTTCGTATGCGTCTTTGATACGCTCAAGCTTTTTACGTTCTCTGTCTATTTGAGCAGGGATATTTTCTATTGATTTTGTTTTGACTTTTGGTATAAGTTCAAGTTTGAAATTACCTGTAAGGGCAGCATTTTCAAGTGTATCAAATACTATACCGTTCAGTTTTTTTATACTTATGCTGTGTGATATTTTGCATTTACCGTGTGCATAGGCATAGCATTGTAATGATGTATGATTTACTGCTTGACACAATGTTGCTCCGCAAGCACTGCAACGTACAAGTCCTTGCAGCATAAACGGCATTTTAGGATTATCCTGCCGCATATATTTTGTTTTCGGCATAGCTTTAATTCTGTTTTGCACCTTATCCCATAATTCCGTGTCAATAATAGGCTCATGTGTACCGTTTATAATAAGCGTATCGAATGTATCTGTCCGATAATCAGCCTTACCCGACGGAGTCCAGCGTATTTTACCGATATATACGGGATTTGTGAGTATATACTTGACTGTACGGTTTTCAAATCTGTTTCCCCTTCGTGTACGATAGCCATTATCATTTATTTCAGCGGCTATGGTACGCATACCCTTACCGTTTGCAAAGTCTGCAAATATTTTTTGAACAACGGGGGCGGTTTCGGGGTCGGGTACATATTTCCCGTTTTTTATGTCATAGCCGAAAGAGGGGATAGTTACGGCTTCGCCGCGGCTTGCCTTTTCGTTCATGCCACGCTTTACCTCTTCCGAAAGATTTATGCTGTAATATTCGTCCATAGCCTCAATAAGAGCCTCTATAAGCACGGACATTTTATCATCGCCTATATTTTCGGATATAGATATAACATCAATACCGCACTGCTTACGCAGCATAGACTTATACACAATACTATCCTCACGGTTACGTGCGAAACGGGAAAATTTCCATAGCAGTATAGCGTCAAAAGGTTTAGGCTTTTGTTTTGCAATGCCTATCATCCTGTTGAACGCCGTACGTTTTGCCGTATGCCGACCCGATATTCCCTCATCGGTGAATATAAACTCGTTCGGGAGTATATAATCGTTACGCTTTGCATATTCTCTTATTTTTTCAAGTTGTGAGGCAGGGGAGTATTCGACCTGATCCTCGGTTGATACCCTGATGTATGCTGCGGCGATTTTCATAATAATCGCTCCCTTTCTTAAAACTTTCCGCCTCTCGCACATATTTTATGGATGGCGGATTTTATGAGTAAATACTCTATTTAATTACATAGCCTTTTTCAGAAGCTTTTTTAACAATATTCTGATAATTTTTGGTATTACTGTTTTTCATTCTTCTATATCCCGAAAGCGATTTAGGTGCAATATCCGGAAGATTTTCAGATATCCATTCAAATTCTTGTCCCTCAGCAATACGCTCAGCATTTTTCTTATCTGATTCTTTTCTAAAGGCCAATATATCTGGTGGACTATCATCAACGAATGGTCTGTTGCTAAATTTAATATCTTTATTTAAAGTTTTTTTATCCTTTATGCTGGAAAAATACATAGAGTAGCCTATATATATGCCACAACTTGGACATTGACGCATTTTTAGAAATTGAGGCATATTATTCAGGTAAGGGAATCGTTTGTCTTTTCCAAATACTGAGAATATTCTTTTATCATAAATGCAACATTCAGGACAAACGGCACTTGAAGTTAAATAGACTGTATCCTCACCATTATCATATTTTTTTATGCTCTCAATGCACCGTTTTAATGTTATATTTTCGATATTTGAAATCTCAAATCTATTTACGGATCTGTTTTTAAACATATCAAAAAATCCCACTATTTCTCACCCTTAATATTTCTATTTCTAATATTTACCAATATTACTTTGGACAGTTTCAAATTCAGCTCAGGTACCTTAATGGTAGCTGAGCTGTTAATAATATATTCAGTTTACAATCTCGACTTCGCTTTTATCAACAGAAAACGCAAATTTACTACCGCCAATAGGTTCATAATAGAACTCGAATTTATTCCAGTCCTCCGGAACCTGATAAGCAACAGATCCCTGTAATTTTTTCCCTGATTTTATATCACCGTAGAAATTATTCATACCATCAGGATATTCAAGTAATGTCTCTTCATCTACGCTGATATCGTTGCAATATGCATCACAGTAAAATACATTTATGTAGTCATCTTCTTTAGATATGTTTTCGGCTTCAAAATTTAAGATGATAATTTTCTTACCCTTGCTTGCTTCCGTATCTGTAAATTCATTATCAGTTTTAATTTTTGTATATTCTTTTGCAGACTTCAAGGTGATTTTTAATTTATCGTCTTTAGAATACTCTCCGACATGGGCAACAGCTCCACTGGTATCGGTTGATGCCGTGTTTGAGTTTGCAGATGATGCACTACTCGATGCAGATACCTGATTGCCTGATTCTGACTTTGATACTTCATTTTCTTTATTTTCTTTATTATTCATAACTACAACGATAATTATACACGCAAGGATGACAAATAAAAGTGGCCATAGTCTGAATTTTGTATTTTTTGGCTGTTGCTGATTGTCCATTAATAAAAACTCCTTTTCAATTTTAGTGTTTTTGCTGTTGTTTAGATATTTTATGCAAGAATTGTATAAAACTATAGTCATATAATACAGCAATTTTTATCAAAAATCAATACAAAAATAGGTATTTTATATTTTTTGAAAGATTTTGTATTCCATAGAGATGGTGTTACTCTTTCGTTCCTCTATTGATATAATTTTCTTATTATTTTATGTTGCTTAAAAATGCTACTGCCTTGCCAATTATCTTAATATTTTCAAGCTCGTTATCGGTATACACAAAATCTGCATACTTAGAATTAGCAGCCTTTAGAATTAGCAAATTTTTATCAGGATACTTATATACCCGTTTCAAAGTAGCTTCATTATCAATCAGCACCGCAGCTATTTCACCGTTTTCAACATCCGGTTGTTGACGAATATAAACAATATCACCATCATATATTCGAGCTTCGACCATGCTGTCACCCTTACATCTCAATGCAAAATCCGCATCCGAGACATCCTTAATATCGATATAATCTTGTATATTCTCGGTTGCAAGTATAGGTTCACCACACGCAATAGTTCCAATTAGCGGGACTTTTTTTATGTTGGGCAGAGGGATGATGTTCGATGGTGGTTCCGCTTCGACCTCCCACCCCATTAAATACGCCGGAGATACCTTGAGTATTTTAGAAATAATTTCAATCTTATCCGAGGGAATATTAGTAATGATATTATTTTCGTATTTATATAAATTTTGTTTACTTATGTTTGCAGCTCTTGATAAATCGGTTTGTGATATTCCTCGCCGTTCTCTTAATTTCTTAATACGTTCACCAACGGTCATAATAACACCTCCAAAAATATAATATAATGTTTTCAGTAACTTGTCAAGAAAAAATTTCATAAAAATTATAAAAAAATTCTTGACAAGTTACTAAACAGGCTGTATAATACAAGTAACTTAATAAGATACGGAGGTGATCGAATGGTAAACAGTAGGGAATTAAAGGCAGCGATGGTCAGAAAAGGTCTTACGCAGAAGCAGATTGCACAAGAACTTCACATTACTACCAGAACTCTAAGCTTAAAGCTAAAAAAGGGAGTTTTTGGCAGTGACGAAATTGAAGCGTTGATGTCCATCTTAGATATAAAGGATCCCATGCCTATT
>CANQAJ010000103.1 GCA_947589365.1 uncultured Clostridia bacterium
CAGTTTGACAAGGAGGCATTTTTCAGCGGAGAACATTCATATACTGCGGGATATTATGATTATGAGCGTGACGGTTTCGGTGAGGTTGTATATGATATAGAGTCGACTGTTGACCTTATCATAGATTATATGAAAAATGACTGTAAAATCAAGGATAAGTATCTCAAAAGGATAAACGATACATTTGCTTTCAGTGATAAAAATTGCAGCGAGAGAGTATACAAAAAGCTTATTCAGGGCAATAAATAGTATGTAGCAGCCGGAATATGATGTTCTGCACAATATGCAGTGTCATATTTCAGGCTGTTTTTGCTGCTTTGTATTAATATATATGTAAATCAATATATTCAGAAATATTTTTGTGCAAATCACCGTTTTACAAAACTGTAATAAAAAATCATTTAAAATTCCTTGATATTATTCTTTCAGTGGAGTAAAATAAATCTATATAACAGGGATCTTGTAGAATTATGGAGAAATAAAATGGTATTTTCGTCTTTGTTTTTTTTGTATGTTTTTTTGCCGATTTGTCTGTTTTGCTACTACGTTTGCAAAACAATTGAACAAAAAAATATTGTACTTATAGCGGCATCACTTGTTTTTTATGCGTGGGGAGAACCTGTGTGGGTAAGTCTTCTGATTATCAGTGCATTTATAAACTGGTTTGCATCAAGGCTTATCGGTTATTTTAAGGGAGAAACGAAAAAGAAACTTGTCGCCGCCGCTGCGATAGTGTTTGACCTCGCACTGCTTATTGTTTTCAAATACAGCGGCTTTATTGTTGAAAATATAAATGCCGTGACCGGACTGGGGATTCCTGTTCCGGAGATAGTTATGCCTATAGGAATAAGCTTTTTTACGTTTCAGGCAATTTCCTATGTCATGGATTGTCTGTGGGGAACGGTTGAACCTCAGAAAAAATATATTAACTTTCTTCTGTATTTGTCACTGTTCCCGCAGCTTGTTGCCGGCCCTATTGTAAGATACAGTGTTATTGCTGAGGAGATAACCAACAGAAAAATCAGGGCTGTTGATATCAGTGAGGGTGCTAAAAGAGCAATTCTCGGTATTGCCAAAAAGGTTATAATTGCAAATAACCTCTATGCTGTTGTTGAACAGTTCTTCGGAACGGATATAACAAACCTGTCATTCTGCGGAACATGGTATACAGTGATTCTCTATTCGCTGTATGTGTATTTTGATTTCAGCGGATATTCGGATATAGCTATAGGTCTGGGAAGAATGTTCGGTTTCCATTTCAATGAGAACTTTAATTATCCGTTCATATGTAAAACAATAAGTGAATTTTGGCAGAGATGGCATATTTCTTTAAGCTCTTTCTTCAGAGATTATCTTTTCTATGTTCCTATTTTCGGCAAACCGAGAAAATATTTTAATCTGTTTCTTGTGTGGTTCTGCACGGGTATGTGGCATGGTGCTTCATGGAATTTTATTTTATGGGGTCTGTATTTCGGGTTATTTATCTTTATTGAGACAAAAATAGGAAAGAAAAAGCTTAAAAAATGGAATAAGGTCTGGACACATATATACAGTAAAATTATTATTGTCATAGGTTTCGGTATATTCTATTTTACCGATCTCGGTCAGCTCGGAAGATTCTTTATGAATATCTCCGGTGTGAGTATGATAACTAACGGCAACGAATTTTCTGATATTTTGACAAGAGATTCTCTGATTAATAATCTTTTCCTAATTATTTTTGCAATAATTGTGTCAATGCCGATTCTTGAAAAGGTCAAATATTTCTTCTATAAATGGGGAAACAATACAGTATATGCGGTGGGACAGTTAGGCGGAACGCTTATTTGCTGTGCATTGCTGATAATATCGAGTATATTGCTTGTGGATAATACAAATAATCCGTTTTTGTATTTCCGCTTCTGATAAGAGGAGTTTTAAATGGAAAATAAAGAAGTTCAGTCCGTTAAAAAGCGAAAAAGAAAAAAAGGGCTTAATAATATTCCGCGAAAAGGCGTTGAGCATGGCTTTGCGATAATATCGCTTATGATAATTGTGCCGATTTTTTTTGTTGCGGCTTTGCTTATGGTGATATTGCCCCGTCCCGAGGTATCTGAAATTGAAAAACGAAAGCTTGCCGAGATGCCTGAATTTACATTTGATTCATATTTTTCGGGAGAGTATACCGCCGGTCTTACGGAGCATTATGATGATACTGTCCCTTATCGCGACGATTTAAAAAATGTGGGCTATAGTTTCAAATCACTGTTTGGAATACATACCGAAGATGAGGTTAAGGTTGTGGGTAAGCCATCGGTCATAAAGCCGGTCGAGGATAACAAGGATGGGCAGTCCGAAGCCTCAAAGCCGGATGACGCAGAAAATTCAAAAAACGAACCTCAACAGTCAGGCGGGAACACGGAAAGTCAACCCGAGCAGAGCAAGGAGGAAACATCTCAGGAGTCATCTCAGGAGTCATCTCAGGAATCCTCTGAGGATGAGGAAGTCACCGTGGAAAACGGAATAATTGTTGTCAAGAGCAACGGTCATTATCGAGCCCTTGAGCTTTTCGGCGGAGGAAGCGGAAGTACGTATGCTGAGGCACTTAACAATTTCCACAAGGATCTCGGCGACAGTGTTAAGATTTATTCGATGGTAGCACCTCTTGCAAGCGAATATTATACACCGAGCAGCTATTCTGATTTTAATGCCAGTCAGAAAGACAGTATAAAGAGTATTGAAAGCAAACTTGATAAGGATATAGTATCAATAGATATTACGGATGTTCTGGGAGAACATAAGGATGAGGAGATATATTTCCGAACCGACCATCACTGGACACCGCTCGGAGCGTATTATGCGGCAGAGACCTTTGCGAAGGCTGCGGGGCTTAATTTCAAGGATTTGAGTACCTACAAAAAGAATGATATGGAAGGCTTTGTAGGTACGATGTATGGCTTTACGGGGGATGCAAACCTCAATAATGATCCGGAAGTATTTTCGTATTATACACCCGATAATGTTGACAAGTGCATGACGTATTATTACACGACCGATTTTGAATATACCGGTAAAGGAAGATTCTTTAACGGTGTCGGGGATATAAGAAGTGCATATCTTACCTTCATGGGCGGAGATGAGCAGGTTGTCAAGGTAAAGACAAATGTAAAGAACGGCAAAAAGCTTCTTATTGTCAAAGACAGCTACGGTAATGCCATCCCCGGATATCTTTTCGGCTCCTATGAGGAAATATACGTTGTTGACATGAGATATTTCGGTCTTAATCTTGTCGATTTTGTAAAGCAGAATAACGTTACGGATATGCTTTTCACTATGGTATCGTATTCGGCAGTCGGAGATAATGCAGATAATCTTGAAAATCTCAGAACTCAGGCTAAGGGCAAAAAAATCGTAGATGAAGGTCTTAAGGACGAGGACTGATGAGTTTATTATAAAATAATTCTTGTACGGGGAGGATATATGAAAGAACTTGAATATCCGTTTGAAAGCGATTATATAATAAAAAAGAAGAAGTCGCTGAAGCGTACCCTTCTTGCTGACGGCAGGGACAGACTCAAAAAAAAGATAGCCGTATTCGGCGGCTCAACAACACATGATATTATAGTTTATCTTGAACTGTTTCTGCTTGATCAGGGTATCAAGCCGGAGTTTTATGAATCCGAATATGCTCAGTATTGGCAGGATGCTATGTTTCCGAGTGAAGAATTGCTTAATTTCTCACCGGATCTTGTATATATTCATACAACGAGCCGTAATATAGTGAATTATCCCGCAACTGCGGAAAGCAGGGAGCAGGTTGAAGAAAAGCTTCAGAGGGAATATGCAAAATTCGAGCAGATGTGGAAGAAGATAACGGAAACTTATCATTGCCCGATAATACAAAATAATTTTGAAATGCCGTTCTACAGGCTTATGGGAAATAAGGACTGCTCCGACTACAGAGGTCGCTCTAATTTTGTGAGCAGGTTGAATGGGTTATTTTATGATTATGCGGAAAAAAATGAAGGCTTTTATATAAATGACATAAATTTCATTTCCGCCTCATACGGTCTTAGACAATGGAGTGATCCGTCATATTGGAATATGTATAAATATGCCATGTGTACGGAGGCTATACCCGAATTTTCTTTTAACCTTTCCAATATTATAAAGTCGTTATTCGGAAAAAATAAAAAAGCACTCGCCCTCGATCTTGACAATACCCTTTGGGGCGGAGTTGTGGGTGATGACGGTGTTGACGGAATACAGATTGGTCAGGAAACGGGTGTTTCACAATCTTATTATGAATTTCAGAGTTATGTGAAATCGCTCAAGGATATAGGTGTAATTCTTACGGTATGCTCCAAGAACGACCATGAAAATGCAATAGCAGGACTTAATCACCCGGAGGGAGCACTTAGACCGGACGATTTTATTATAATTAAGGCAAACTGGGAAAATAAGGACAGGAATATAATTGAAACAGCGAAAGAATTAAATATATTCCCGGATGCTATAGTATTTGCCGATGATAATCCGGCTGAAAGGGAAATTGTACGTGCACAGGTTCAGGGTGTTGCAGTGCCGCAGATGGACGGTGTTGAAAATTATATTGTTAATCTTGACAGGGGAGGATATTTTGAAGTTACCAATTTCAGTGCTGATGATCTGAAAAGAAATGAGATGTATAAGGCTAATGTTGAGAGATCTGCACAGCAAGCATCCTTTGCCGATTACGTGGAGTATCTGTTAAGTCTTGATATGAATGCAGTTATAGATGATTTTATACCCGTTTATCTCCAACGAATAACACAGCTTACCAATAAGAGCAATCAGTTCAATGTTACAACGAAGCGTTATACCGCAACCAAAATCGAAGAGGTATATAAAAGCGATGAATATATACGTCTGTATGGTAAGCTTACGGATAAGTTCGGTGATAACGGAGTTGTATCTGTTGTTATAGGAAAGATAGACGGAGATATACTAAATATAGATTTATGGATAATGAGCTGTAGAGTGCTGAAAAGAGATATGGAGCTTGCAATGCTTGACAGACTTGTGGAGCGTGCGGCTGAGAGGGGTATAAAAACCATAAAGGGGTATTATTATCCCACAGCCAAAAATAAAATGGTACGTGAGCTTTTCGGCGGTTTCGGTTTCAAAAAAACCGAGGAGGACGCTGAGGGTAATACCGTATGGGAGCTTGATATTGCCGGGTATGAAAAAAAGAACAATGTAATTACAGTTGAAGATAATTCTTCGCTTAAAAATTAAATTAAAAAGGGGATATTATTATGGATTCCAAGACAATTTATGCAAGATTGAATAAGGTATTCAGAGATGTGTTCGATGATGACGATATTACGGTAAATGCAAAAACTACCGCAAATGACATCGAGGACTGGGACAGCCTTGAACATATAACGCTTATGGCGGCTGTTCAGAAGGAATTTAAGGTAAAGTTTTCAATGGGAGAGATCGCATCCATGAAGAATGTCGGAGAAATGGCGGATATCATTGCAAAACGTGCTAAATAATGAGTGTTGTTATTTTAAGGGAGCTTTCCGATAATACGGACGGTCCCTTTTTTGATATGTGGCATAAAAATCGACAGCCGCACAGGTCTTAGTTCCTATGCGGCTGTCGGGTTATATACCGGTTTATTGATTATTCAAGAATTACAGGTTTAGCATACCAGATTGTATCGGCATAATCTCTTATGCTGCGGTCGGCGGCAAATCTTCCTGCTTTAGCTATATTTATAAGCGACATTCTGTTCCAAGTATTCTTTTCTTCGTAAAGACGTGATGCCTTTTGCTGAGTATTTGCATAATCCGCAAAATCGGCAAGAACCATATACGGGTCGGAGGTTGAAAGAGAATGTGCTATCTCATTGAAACGATCCCCAAATTCCGCACAGATTCCGTCAACGGCAGCTTTGATGATATGGTTGTTGTTATACGGAATACTCGGATTATAACCCTGTCTCTTAAGCTGATTAACCTCGGGTGTTGTCATACCGAAGATAAGGGAATTATCGTCGCCTACAACATCGTGTATTTCAACATTTGCACCGTCAAGTGTGCCGAGAGTGATTGCACCGTTTATCATAAATTTCATATTTGAAGTACCCGATGCCTCAGTTCCGGCAAGGGAAATCTGTTCGCTTATTTCTGCGGCAGGTATAAGCTTTTCGGCAACCGATACACGGTAATCTTCAAGATATACGACCTTGAGTTTTTGGTTTACACGAGGATCATTATTTATCTTATCTGCAAGAGCAACGATAAATTGAATTATCTGCTTTGCAAAATAATAACCCGGGGCTGCCTTTGCACCGAATATATAGGTTTTCGGTTTGTAATCCGCATCGGGATTATCTCTGAGCCACTGATAGGTGCTGAATATATGCAGGGCGTTGAGAAGCTGACGCTTATACTCGTGCAGACGTTTTACCTGAACATCAAAGATAGAGTTTGTATCCACCTTTATTCCGTTATTTTCAAGAATGTATTTAGCCATTCTTTCCTTATTCTTTTTCTTTATAACAGCAAGCTTTGCAAGGACTGCGGCATCGTTCTTATATGCCATAAGACCCTCAAGGGCATTTGCATCCTTTTTGAATTTATCTCCGATAAGCTCTGTTATAAGATCCGCAAGACCGGGATTTGACTGATTGAGCCAACGTCTGTGTGCGATACCGTTTGTTACGTTCTTGAACTTCTCCGGTGTTACGGTATAGAAGTCGTTGAACACGGAATCCTTGAGAATTTCACTGTGGAGCTTTGATACTCCGTTTACGGAATGAGAAGCTATGACTGCAAGATTAGCCATTTTTACAATGCCGTCATTGATAACAGCCATTCTGCCGATTTTATATCCGTCAATATTCTGCTCATGCATCTGTTCACAGAAACGACGGTTTATTTCTTCTACTATCTGATATATACGGGGGAGCCTTCTGCGGAAAAGCTCAACCTGCCAACATTCAAGAGCCTCGCTCATAACCGTATGGTTGGTATATGCAATGGTGCGTGTTACGATATCCCATGCCTTATCCCAGTCATAGCCGCACTCGTCGAGCATTATACGCATAAGCTCGGGAATTGCAAGAACCGGGTGTGTATCATTGAGATGGATAGCGACAACATCCGGAAGATTATCAAGCGAATTATAGTTTCTGAGGTGTCGCTGGATTATATCCTGAATTGTAGCGGATACAAGAAAATATTGCTGACTCAGACGCAAGCTCTTGCCCTCGGAATGATTATCCTCGGGATAAAGTACTCTTGTAATGCTTTCGGCAAGAGCCTTCTGTTCCATTGAGCGTACATAATCGCCCGAGTTAAACAGCTTCATATCAAAGTTATCGGATGTTGCAGCCCAAAGTCTGAGTCTGCTGACACCCTTGCCGCCGTCACCCGGAACAAGCATATCATATGGTGTTGCGATGATTTTTGTTGCATTTTCTATTGCTATGGAATGATGATTGTCATGCCATGTTTCTGTCACATTTCCGTCAAAGTATACGGGTATGCTCTTTTCAGGGTGAGCCTGAAGCCACACTGCACCGCCCGGAAGCCAAAAATCGGGAAGTTCCGTCTGCCAGCCGTCAACAAGTTTCTGACGGAATATACCGTATTCATAGCGGAGAGAATATCCCATTGAGCTATAGTTCTGTGTTGCAAGACCGTCAAGGAAACAGGCTGCAAGTCTGCCCAGACCGCCGTTGCCGAGACCGGCGTCGGGTTCCTGTTCGTATATATTTTCAAGCTTGATATTCATGCTTTTGAGGGCCTGACATACGGTTTCCTCAAGACCGAGGTTATATAGGTCATTTTTTAGAGAACGACCCATAAGAAATTCCATGCAGAGGTAGTAAACGGTTTTGCTCTGCTGTTTTACCGCAGTATCACTGAAATCCTTATATTCCTGACGCATGATATCACGAAGTATGAGTGCAATTGCCTTGTAGTAATGTTCGTCAGTTGCATCTGACGGTGTTACACCGAAGTTATGCGAAAGCTTTGCTATTATAAGCTCTCTTACCTCACTCGGTGTAGGCTTTGACTTTGACATAATAAAAATCCCCTTCCTGCGGAGAGATTCCGCCCCGGCGGCGTGCCGCCACTGTCGATCCGGGACCACACCTCATGCAATACATAGGTGAAACAGCCCGAACGGTGCTGTATGTAGTATATTCCATAATGCACCTTAATTTAATGGAAATTGTTTACTCATATAAAAACAATATCCATACTATTATAACCCATTCTAAACTAATTTTCAACAGAAATACGGAATATTCTTTTTTTGTGTTTTTGTG
>CANQAJ010000104.1 GCA_947589365.1 uncultured Clostridia bacterium
GGGATTATGAAAAATGGAAATAAAAAATTAAAAATTATTATTGACATTATCAAAAAAAAATGATATATTACGTTTGGAGTAATGTAACTGCTATGATGAGGAAGCGAATTGAGCATAGTATATCCAGAGAGCGGCGGTCATAGGCTGTGAGCTGCCGTATATACGCTTTTTTCGATACCGCCTCGGAGCTCCGCAGCGAACGCTTGCCTAAGCTGCGGCGTGTGACATACGTTATAGTGTCGGAGATCGTGCAATCATGATCTCATTGAGCGGCTTTTTGCCGGAAAACAGGGTGGAACCGTGAAGCTTATGCCTCGCCCCTCGTGTAATATCACAGGGGGCGGGTTTTTTGTTTTCACGTCTGTGCAGTTATAAGCCAATATAAATACGGAGGTAAGAAAAATGGTAAAGGTGTCACTTAAGGACGGAGTTGTAAAGGAATTTGAAAACGGAACAACTGCCGCCGAAATTGCAAAATCACTTGGCATGGGTCTTTATAAATCCGCCTGTGCCTGCAAAATTGACGGGGAGGTATGTGACCTGAGGACGGCAGTTGATAAGGACTGTACTCTTGAAATACTCACTTTTGAAAATAATGAGGGTAAGAAGGCATTTTGGCATACTACATCACATATTCTTGCACAGGCCGTAAAGCGTCTGTTCCCGTCCGCTAAATTCGCAATAGGTCCTGCCATAGAAAACGGATTTTATTATGATTTTGATGTGGAAAAACCATTCTCGCCCGAGGATCTTGAAAAAATTACGGCTGAAATGAAAAAAATCGTCAAAGAAGGCTTTGATGTTGAGAAATTCCTTTTGCCGCCGGATGAAGCTCTGAGTTTGCTTGAGGGTATGGATGAGCCGTATAAGGTTGAACTTTGCAGGGAGCATACGGATAAAGGTGAGCCGATAAGCTTTTATAAGCAGGGAGAATTTACCGATCTTTGTGCCGGTCCCCATCTTATGAGTGTATCCCCGGTCAAGGCAATCAAGCTCACTGCCTGCACGGGTGCATATTGGAGGGGTGACAGCAAAAATGCCCAGCTTTGCCGTGTTTACGGTGTATCATTCCCGAAATCTTCACAGCTTGAGGAGCATTTGCAGAAGCTTGAGGAAGCGAAGCTGCGTGACCATAACAAAATCGGACGTGAGCTTGAATATTTTACGACTGTCGACTATGTCGGACAGGGTCTGCCGATACTCCTTCCCAAGGGTGCAAGGGTAATTCAGCTTCTACAGAGATGGGTTGAGGATGTTGAGCAGTCGAAGGGTTGTCTGCTTACGAAAACTCCTTTCTTTGCGAAGCGTGAGCTTTACAAGATATCGGGACATTGGGATCATTATCTTGACGGTATGTTTGTACTCGGAGATCCGTATGATGAAACAAAGGAATGTTTTGCTTTGCGTCCCATGACCTGTCCGTTCCAGTATCAGGTATATCTTAATAAGCAACGCTCGTACCGTGATCTTCCCATGAGGCTTACGGAAACCTCAACGCTTTTCAGAAACGAGGCATCGGGAGAAATGCACGGGCTTATCCGTGTGCGTCAGTTTACAATTTCCGAGGGTCATTATATTCTCCGTCCGGATCAGCTTGAGGAGGAATTCAGGGGCTGTCTGGAGCTTGCGAAATATTGTCTTGATACAGTGGGACTTCTTGAGGACTGTACATTCCGCTTCTCAATGTGGAATCCCGAAAATCCCGACAATAAATATGAGGGAACTCCCGAGCAGTGGGAAGCAGCACAGGCGGCTATGAAGAAGATACTCGATAATATCGGTCTTGATTATGAGATAGGCTTTGATGAGGCTGCTTTCTACGGACCTAAGCTCGATATACAGTATAAGAATGTATTCGGCAAGGAAGATACCATTGTTACGATACAGATCGATATGCTTCTTGCGGAAAAATTCGGTATGTATTATGTTGACAGTGACGGACAGAAAAAGCTTCCGTATATTATACACAGAACCTCACTCGGCTGCTACGAAAGAACTCTTGCATATATGCTTGAGCATTTTGCCGGAGCACTGCCTGTATGGCTCAGTCCGGAGCAGGTACGTGTTATGCCGCTCAGTGAAAGTCTTGCGGATCAGGCTAATGAAATTGTTGACAAACTTAATGCACAGGGAATAAGGGTTAGTGCCGATCTTAGAAGTGAGAAGATAGGATATAAGATAAGAGAGGCACAGCTTGAAAAAATTCCTTATATGCTTGTAATAGGCAAAAAGGAGGCTGAGGACGGCACTGTTTCCGTTCGTTCGAGGAAGAATGCAAATTTAGGAGCTATGCCGCTTGATGATTTTATCACAATGATACGCAGCGAAATAGATTCAAAGAAGAAAGACTGATTATAAAAGCTGTCAATATATCCGCATATCGCATATATTGACAGCACTGTTTTTGAATTTTATGGTATGGGGTGTATGTTTATGACTGATAAGGAAAGGGCGGTTAAGGCTGTTGAGCTGCTTGAAAAGGAATATCCCGATGCGGTATGCTCGCTTACATATACCGACCCTTTGCAGCTTCTTATTGCAACACGTCTTGCCGCACAATGTACGGATAAGAGAGTCAATATGGTGACTCCTGCCTTATTTGAGAAATTTCCCGATGCCAATGCGTTTGCGGCAGCTGAACCGGAGGAAATTGAGGAATATATCAAATCCTGCGGTCTGTATAAGACAAAGGCTAAGGATATCGTTGCTATGGCAAAAGTGCTTTGTGAAGAATATGACGGGATTGTACCGGACAGTATTGATGAGCTTATAAAGCTTCCGGGAATAGGAAGAAAAACTGCCAATCTTGTTGTCGGGGATATTTACGGTAAACCGGCCGTTGTTGTTGATACACACTGCATAAGAATTACGGCAAGACTTGGTTTCCATAATATAAAGGATGCGGCGAAAATTGAAAAAATACTCCGTAATCTTTTGCCGCCGGAAAAATCGAATGATTTTTGTCACAGACTTGTACTGCACGGCAGAGCGGTGTGTGATGCGAGAAAGCCGAAATGCAAGGATTGTTGTTTGAAGAATATTTGCGATACATATAAAAATTCCGGTAATAAGGAAACGTAATCCGAAATTACCGGAGAAATACACTAAAAGGCATCCTCCGGGTCATTAAATCCCGGCGGATGCCTTTTGCTTATTTTATCCTGAAAAAATAAAGGATGCCCGAAAGCATCCTTCTGATTATTACTTAATAGGTAGCGTCCTCGGATACACCATCGAGAACATAAACATTAATTCCTCTTCTTCCGTAATTTACACATTCGTCAAGTGTCGGGAAATAAAGGTCTACAACCGTGCCTGTTCCGTTATATATAAATCCGCCTGTATCGCCCGCTACGGCATAGCCATATACAAATCCGTCATCGGAAACAATATACAATATTGAACCATATGGGATAACATCCGGATCAACAGCAACAACACCATAACGTGCCTCTCGACCTGTTGAGCATATCGCACCGGCTTCGGCGGTATAAGCGGTGCTTGAACCCGTTATGACATCAGTATAATAAAGAGTGTTGCCGTTTGTATCGGTTATTGTGCCAAGCTCTTCGTTGACCTCAATTTCTCCGTAATCGGTATCTATTGTCTCAGGCTGTATTTCCGCTGTTCCGTTAAGAATTACCTCATTAACAGGCTTTGTCGTTATCTTGTTGCTTATTTCTTCCTCGGAAACCTTTTCGCCGTTTATATATTTTTCTTTTGTTACTATCGTACGTTCGCCTTCAACGCCGTATGTATCAACTAAGCTCTCTCCGACAAAGAGGGTAGAGGTGTCTTTGTTTATTGTCTTGTAATCGACAACCTCTGTCGTTGTTACCTTTTTATAGGTAATTCTGTCAATATCAATTTCCGTACCGTCTGTCAATTCCATATCTTTTTCTACATTCAGCTTGTCGTTCTTTGTAAGCTCTATGTCAAGATACGCAAGAGCATCTCCTACCGTTCCGGCAGGAACATCTTTATTCTGTACTTCTCCTCTTAAATTAATAATTATTGATCGCCATTCGTTAATTACTACTTCATTTTCGGAGGATTCATTTGAAGCAGCAAGTGCCGTAGCCATTTCCGTATTCGCTGTTATAAGACTGCTTTCGTCTATTGACTCTTCCTTCTCACTTACAACACCGAATGCCGAAAGCATTGATTGACCCACTTCGGATTCTATAACTGATACCTCTTTGCTGTCCAGCTTAGGGGTATAGCTTCTTGTGCTTACCGCACTATCCTCTCCGTCTGTTACCTTAACTGTCTGAGTAAAAGCTGCTACTGTTGCCACAGCACCAAAGCAAAATACCGATGCCACTGCGGCGGATACTGTTTTTTTAAGCAGTGAGTGCTTCTTCTTCCTTTGACCGTTCATTTTGTTATATCTCCTTAGCATCGCTTCGGTACAAAAGCACCGATATGCGTTTTTCGTTGATGTTGCTATTATAGCCTTAACACAAAAATATGTCAAACAAAAAAATATGCCGGTTTTTGTGCGTTTTGACGAAGAGCTTAATAAAATTATGCTTTTTTCCCCCTTATATGGGGTTTTTTGAGGCTTTTTTTATTCCGAATAGGAATATTAGGGGATTGCTTATGTGCAAATTGGAGAAATCGAGAGTTACAAGTCTGTAACTAATTAATTAGGTACATTTTATTGTACATATTTTTTTAAAAAAACGCTGAAGATTATTAAAAATGCGATTATAATCGGATTTATTTACTTGAAATCCGTGAAAAAAATAAATGTTTTTCAAAAAATTGCAATAAAAACAATTTATAAAAAATTACAGATTTTAAATAATAGGATACAAAAAAATTACGTTTTCATAATTCCGCAAAATGCCACAATAATGCTTAGGGTTGAACGAGCAATCGCATTTTTACGGGAAATATCTTATACATTATTGACATAAGGTGACAAAATACTATTTATTTAATCCCCAAAATCAACCGTCGTTCCGTTAAAAATATATTGGTTTGGTTACAACTTTGACATAAAATAAATAAAAGGCAGTAACCTTTTCCTGCCTTTTATCTGCGGATGCTAATCATCACATATTATAATTTCTTTTGAATAGGGGAGGGTCTTTATGAAATCGCAAAAGATATGCCATTCGTCAAGCTTATGATTATGTCTTGAATTATACATGGAAATAAGATTTTCATAATTCATTGTACAGGTTCTCATCTGATTATAGCTTGACGGCAGAAGCTGTATTATATCATACCATATCTGTTTATCCTTTGTTTCAATATATCTGAGTCTGAGTACTTCAAGATATTCTATTATTTTCCGCATATACTTCAATGTTTCCTCGTCCATTTTGTCGCAGCTGAAATGCGATATATCAAACGATGCGGAAGTTATCTTATGCATAGTGCTTGTTGAATTTGCGACCGTTCCTACCTTGTATGTATCAAATTCCTTCCACCAATATATAGGTGCGGTTATATCAACCGTAACAAATATCTGACGCAGGAATTTTCTATGATCACTGCCGGCTTTTCTTAAGCGTATTGCAAGTGACAGATCATTTTCTCCAAGTATGAATCTTCCGTTTTCGTCAAAATAGCTGTCTGAGCGATCCCAACTGTTAAGCGGGTTCCTCGCCCCTCTTATTGCATTGTGGAAATTCATTACCTCGACTCTTTCTGTTTTAAGCATAAACTCACCCTTTTTTATTATTCCGTATCATTTATCTTTTTTTCTTCTGGAATTTGTAGCAGAAATGTGTTATCGTCTTGTCGCTCAGAAGCCTCTTTACAAATTTAAGCGATTTTATTTTCAATGTAGGAATAACATAAAGCTTTCCGTTCATAACTCCGTCAATGGCTGCTGTGGCCGCCGTTTTACTGTCAATAGGTGCGGTTGAAAATTTTACATGGGCAACCTTATTGAATTCCGTATCGACAGGACCGGGACAGAATGCACTTATTTTTACACTGCTTCCCCGGCGTTTAAGCTCCTCATAAATTGCACCCGTAAGGCTTACAACATAATTTTTCGTGGCATAATATGTTGCCATCATCGGACCTGAGAAAAATCCTGCAATGGATGCTATATTAAGTATATAGCCCTTATTTTTCATCATGAAATCCTCGAGAAACAGTTTTGTCAGTATATGAACGGCTTTTATATTGGTATCGATCATTTCAAGCTCCTTGTCCATTGAAGTTTCCGTGAAGAAACCGCAAAGTCCGAAGCCGGCACAGTTGACAAGCATTTCTATATCTTCCTTTTTGAGTACATCGTGGAGCTTTATACATTCCTCCTTATGGGAAACGTCACAGCGTACACATATGGCTTTTTTGCCGAGTTCTTTTTTCAGTTCTATAAGTCTGTCTGCTCTTCTTGCAACGAGTATCACATCCCACCCTCTGCATACAAGTGCACGGGCTATATCTCTGCCTATGCCTGAGCTTGCTCCTGTTATGAGTGCTTTCATAAATCCCACCTCTTGATTTACGTGTTGTATATTTATATAATTATAATACAAATAGTATATCAGCTACCGCTTTACACTTACATTATATACACATTCCGCATTATATTTTGTCGTTTCTAATACTTTTTCGACAGTTATACCTTTTATTTCGGATATACGCCGTGCTGTGTATTCAATATATGAGGAATCGTTCCTCTTACCCCTGAACGGTACGGGTGCAAGATACGGACAATCGGTTTCAAGCACCATTCTTTCAAGCGGTATATTTCGTACAACCTCAACTATTTTCACGGCATTTTTGAACGTTAAAACACCGCCTATGCCTATATACATTCCGAGTTTGATGATATCCTTTGCCATTTCAACACTCCCCGAAAAACAATGCAGTATTCCTTTCGGAGTGTATTTTTTAAGGATTTCAAGCATATCGCCGTGAGCCTCTCTGTCATGTATATTGACAGGCAGATCAAGCTCTTTTGCTATATTAAGCTGGGCGGTGAATATCTGCTTTTGCAGTTCCCTCGGCACATCATAGCAGTAGTCAAGTCCTATTTCTCCTATTGCTGCGACTTTCGGGTGTGCGGCAAGTTTTTTTATTTCCTCTAAATCATTTATACTTTTCTCATTCAGACATTCCGGGTGCAGACCTACCGCCGCAAAAACCCGGTCATATTTTTCCGCAAGCCCAATACCAAAGCGTGAGGAGCCGATATCCGTTCCCTGATTTACAACGGCATAAACTCCGTTTTCAAAGATATGGGGGAGGAGTATATCTCTGTCCTCATCAAATGCCTTATCGTCATAATGCGTATGGGTATCAAAAATCGCATTCATAATGTATATATTTCCCTTCATATCTGTTGTGTATTCCACATTCTCTTATTTGTTATTTTCTGTCTTTTTATACTTATCGTAGAAATACTTTATAACATCGCGTCTTGTCACTATGCCTATGAACACATTTCTGTCATCTGTTATTGGCACGAAATTCTGATCCATAACCATAAGGAGGAGCTCGTCCATTGTTACGGTTGATTTTGCCGGGCGATTCCTTTCCTCATTGACTATATCTATAATATGGTAATTCTCAATCGCATCAGGACCCTCTTTGCTATGTTCGAGAAGATGTCGGAGGAAATCGCCCTCGCTTACTGTGCCTATATATTCTCCGTTATCGTCTATTACGGGTATTGCCGTATAGCCGTGTACACGCATTTTTTCAAGACCTTGTCTTATACTGCCCGTTTTATTAAGGTAAGCCACTGTTGTTTTCGGCTTAAGAAGGTAAAACAGATTCATCTGCATTTCCCCTTTCATTTTTATATAACTATATAATACAACAATTATACCAAAAAGTCCATAAAATAGATATCACTTTTGAGGAGGGGTCGGGAGTATATTGGATATACGCCTGTGTAAAAAATATTAAAATTCGTCAGATGAATTAAAAGCACCCGAAAAATCATCAGGTGCTAATCGGACAACGTCACTCTGCCAACTTATTTCTTGTTCATCAAGTAAATTAACAGTCAAGTTATGTATTAATTGATCTGAGTGAAATAATTACGAATTGATAACAGCGACCGCCGCCACACCGCTATAATTATGTAAATAAAAGGATGTAAAGTAATCGGCTACATAAAACTAAAAGCACCTGAAAAACTTTCAAGTGCTAATTGGAGGCGGCAACACGCCGCATCGGAGTGGGGAGACTCGAACTCCCGGCTTCCACATCCCAAATGTGGCGCCCTACCAACTGGGCTACACCCCGATAAAGTGCTTGCGAATATTAACAATTATATTATATATATATTCTTTTGTCAAGTGAAAAATATTT
>CANQAJ010000105.1 GCA_947589365.1 uncultured Clostridia bacterium
TAATTTTAGGTTTTGTACCATGTCTGTTCCCCCTTAATATAGATAATAACACCTTTAGGATGTCAAATAAAAATAATTTAGGTTGTTGTTGACAACAACTTGGAGGTGTGATATAATTAGAGTGCAGTATTATTTTAGGGGGAATACATAATGAAAAGCAAAATTAGTTATTTGTCTGTTCTTGTTATTTCAGCAGTTTTGTGTGCGATTGTATTTGCAGGCTGTACACATACGTTCAAATGTGGTATATGCGGTAAAGAAGTAAATGAAATGGGACATAAGGTAACAGTTTTAGGTCAAGATATTGAAATATGTGATTCCTGTTACAATGAAATGCAGTCTATGGGATAGAAGGTACTTGAAAGGGGGAAAAATCTATGTATTGTCCACAATGTGGCGTTGAAATGGGTGATGTTGCAGGACTGTGCGATAGGTGCAGTTTTATAGAAAAACAAGAAAATATTCGCAAGCAGAGAATGGAAGAAGTGCATAAGAAAGTCAAAGTGTTATATTTGGTTGGTATAGGTATGCTGCTTATTCAAATGGTATTTATGTATTCTGTGCCTTCTTTTTATGTTAATGCATTAGATTTAGCGTCAACAAGTGTTCCATTAGGCAGGTTACTCGGTGGTGGAGAACTTTTAATGTGAGTGGCTTTGACTCTAATTGCTATAGTTATGTCTTTATTAAATCGAAGCAAGGTTGAGAAGAGGAAAAAAAGCGGTGCTGTGATAGGTATAATTTCTACACTGCTGTGTATTTTATATATCATTTTTGCTTCTGCGTATGTTATAAATCAAAATCAAATGGGTGTGGAGGCAGGTTTAACAGTTGGTGCTTGGCTGTATATTGCTCTGTGTATAGTAAATATCATTGTATTTTTTGATATTATAGGTAAAATTAATCATCCTGTAATCGTACAAAAGCCGATTACAGTAAAAAAGGCAGATATAGTGAGTAAATGGGTTAATCAATATGGCGTAAGTCTGGTTTTATATTCAGATGGACGTTATACAATGGTCAACCGTACCGAGCCGTCAGGAAGATGGGAAGCTGTTGGTGACAAAAAAATAAGATTGCTTCCCGATAGTGGAGTGGTGAGGGAAATAGATATTGAAACCGATGCCAAGGGAAGTTATATTAATCTCGGCGGTTATGAATTGTTCTATAAGGATGTTTATCCTGATGGATAATGGTCTATGGTTTGATATTTTATTTTTGGAGGAGATTGGTGTGATGAAGATTAAGCATATAGCTAAAAGGATATGCAGTGTTGTATTAGCGGTTGTTTTACTGTTGTCAAGCGTAATGTTTGTGGGCATTGCAGAGGTTGGTGTAAATACGTCTTTTGTTAATGCAGCCGATGTCGTATCGAATGGTAACAGTAGTGGCATAAGCACAAATAATGATATTTCGATTAATTCGACAACAGATGAATTTTGCCAACAAATCAGCCTTGGGGATCGTCACAGCGGAACAATAACAAAAAACGGCGATTTGTATATGTGGGGATATAATTTTTATGGTGAACTTGGAGACGGAACCACAAATGATTCACCTACACCTAAAAAAATTATGTCGAATGTTGCGGCAGTAAGTCTTGGGTACTACCACAGCGGAGCAATAACAAAAAACGGGGATTTGTATATGTGGGGATGTGATCTTTATGGTGAACTTGGAGATGGAACCACAAATGATTCACCTACACCTAAAAAAATTATGTCGAATGTTGCGGCAGTAAGTCTCGGAGGAAGTCATAGTGGGGCAATAACAACAAACGGCGATTTGTATATGTGGGGATGGAATCATCATGGTCAACTTGGAGATGGAACCACAAATGATTCACCTACACCTAAAAAAATTATGTCGAATGTTGTGGCAGTAAGTCTCGGAGGAAGTCATAGTGGGGCAATAACAACAAACGGCGATTTGTATATGTGGGGATATAATTCTTATGGTCAACTCGGAAACGGAACAACGATTAATTCATCTACACCTAAAAAAATCATGTCGAATGTTGTGGCAGTAAGTCTTGGACAATTCCACAGCGGAGCAATAACAAAAAACGGAGATTTGTATATGTGGGGAGATAATTATGTTGGTCAACTCGGAGACGGAACCGAATATGATTTCCATATTCCCAAAAAAATACTATCAAATATTGTGAAAGTAAGTCTCGGAGGAGATTGTAGTGGAGCAATAACAAGGAACAGCGATTTGTATATGTGGGGATATAATAATTATGGACAGCTCGGAAACGGAACGACAAATGGTTCATATACTCCCAAAAAAATTATGTCGAATGTTGCGGCAGTAAGTCTAGGAAGTTATTGTTACAGCGGGGCAATAACAAAAAATGGCGACTTGTATATGTGGGGATATAATCGTGATGGTCAACTTGGAGACGGAACAACTACCAACAAATATACTCCAACTTTGATACCTGTAATAGATGAATATGTAACAGATGAATATAATTTAAATTTGCCAATGTACATTGCCGATATGTGGATGGACGAAGAAGGAAGCTTTAATAAAGGTATTGAATATAAGATGGACCTTTCAAACGATATGTGTTTCAGAGTTGTTAATACTCTCAACAGTGATAAAGAATTCCAAAATGGCGTGCATGGTTGGGAGTTAATGAATTTAGTCAATGATCCAAGCAAAATAACCGACAAAATGATAGAAAAGAAACAATATTATGAGGCAATATTACTGTCATTGTTGAGTGCTCAGTTTGAAAACGGAACTGTGGGGAGTTTTTTGGATCATGTCAAAGAAACAAATATTAAAGAAAACTATTCTCTCGTGAAAAAATTTACAAAATTAATTAACGGTATTGATGGATTGAAATTGGGTTCTGATACTACTAAAAAGCTGACCAAAGATCAAAAGAGTACTATTAAATCGTTTTTGCAGAAACAAGTTGATGTTTCTGAAATATCAGATGCTTTTGAAAGTATAGATGTTGTTGTTAATATTTTTGATTACGCTGATGATCTATATAGCTTCTATGAAACCAGCAGCAAGTATTTGGCTATACAGGAAATTGATAAATCTATTGTTTCCGTCCTTGAATCCATGTACGAGCAAACAGAGAATTCTTTTCTAAAAGCTGCATTGGCTGATATTATTTTTGCTTGTAATGATAAGTTTGGTCAATTGCTTGTGAATATAGAAAAGGGAGAATTACTGGTTGCTTCATGGACAGAAGATATGCTGGTTGACGAAATGTGGAGTTGTATTTGTAAAAGCCATCCGTATATCGCATGCTTGAAGGCTGAATTGGCTTTAGGCATATCTTTAATTAATTTTGCCTTTTCTACTGACGAAGAAATAGGAAAGTATTATGAACTTCAGTGCCTTTGTGAAGTTAGGGAGCTCATTAATAAAACATCATTAAAGCTTGCACAAGATTATAAAAATAACAGATCAGAGGATAATGCAAATGCATATATTTCGTCTGTTGATTTTATATTTGATTCGTTGATTTTAAGCTACAACTATAATTTTGACTTTTATAAGACTTGTAAGAATGCACGAGTTATAAAGCTGCTTAACAAAAAAAGCGAAGATGAAATTAAAGAATTTAAACAAATGACAAATAACGTGATAGAATATATAACTGTGGACTATAAGTGCCTGCAACGTTCTTGGTGTTTCTTTTTAGAGGATGATTATCCAGAACTGTTTGAGGAGCTTGCTAAGGAAATCGATCTGTATTGGTGGAAAAACATAGAACACGCTGCTGTACGTTTAAATGGTTTAACATTTGATTACACAGGTAAGCCTATTGTACCTGTAACTACCGTTTTGATGAATGGCAACAAAATCGAAGAGGGGGTTGACTATACAATTTCATACAGCGATAATACCGAACCGGGATTCGGAAAGATAACGATTACCGGTATTGGAGATTATGAGGGTACTAGGGTGGTAGAGTTCCCTATAACCGAACCGTTTTTTAATAAACGAATAGATATAAGGAATAATGGACGCCCGGATGATAATCCATTTAAAACATATACTGTACGCTCGGTTATACCGATATCGTCAAATCAAGATATAGGTGATTTGAATGTTACAGTATCTAAAAACGGTAAGACTGTTTTATCGGTTGAAAACGGTGTTATTAAGAGTTCTGAAGTACAGGTAATTTCCGATGATGATATGATTTCAATTTTACTGAACGGTGAAGATTATGATGTTTCGGTAACATCAAATAATGGAGTAAATATAGACTATTCTTATACTGAATATGACAAAAACTATACCGTAACAAAGGAAAGCGTCTATAATAACAAAGTTCTGACACCTAATACAAGTTTGACACAAAATATTAATTTGTCGGATGATGAGGTATTTGTTGATGATACTAAACAAGTTCCTTTAATTACAGATAAGGGAGAAACTTCAAAACATAAAATTGTAGTTAATCAAGGTGTGGCTTCATCAGAAACTGCTGCCTGTGGGGAATGGGTTTATATTTCTGCGGTCGTTCCGGAGGGATATAGTTTTTCGCATTGGGAAAGCAATGTGAGTGTTGATAATATTGATAGGAACACTACCGATATTGTTACCATAATGCCTGACAGTGACATTGAATTTACAGCAATACTTATAAAGAATCCTGATGAAGAGCCGAGCGAGGAACCGAGTGAAGAGCCGAGTGAAGAGCCGAGCGAGGAACCGAGTGAAGAGCCGAGCGAGGAACCGAGTGAAGAGCCGAGCGAGGAACCGAGTGAAGAGCCAAGCGAAGAACCGAGTGAAGAGCCGAGCGAAGAACCGAGTGAAGAGCCGAGCGAGGAACCGAGTGAAGAGCCAAGCGAGGAACCGAGTGAAGAACCAAGCGAGGAGCCGAGCGAGGAACCGAGTGAAGAGCCGAGCGAGGAACCGAGTGAAGAGCCAAGCGAAGAACCGAGTGAAGAGCCAAGCGAAGAACCGAGTGAAGAGCCAAGCGAAGAACCGAGTGAAGAGCCAAGCGAGGAGCCAAGCGAGGAACCGAGTGAAGAGCCGAGCGAGGAACCGAGTGAAGAGCCAAGCGAGGAACCGAGTGAGGAACTAAGCGAGGAATCAAGTGTAGAGCAGAGCGAAGAGCCAAGCAATGCTCCAAGCGAAGAATCAAGCAAGGATGAGTCTGATTCTTTAATAGGTGGTACGGATTATGATAATACAGATAAAACACCACCACAGACGGGTGATAGTAGCAACACAACTACATTACTTATGGTGACAGTATTCTCACTTGTCGTATTGGCAGGTGTTGTTACAAGAAAAAAGAAGCATAAAAGAAAGATATGATGTATCAATTTAAACAGAAAACCCCACCGTACCCCCAAAAAGGCTCGGTGGGGTTTTCTGTGTTACGGGATTTTTAGGATGTCAAATAAAAATAATTTAGGTTGTTATTGACAACAACTTAGAGGTGTGATATACTTTATTTACATTAATATTTTGAGGAGGAAAAATTATGATCAATCTGAAAGACCGAATAAGCAAATTTTTCGCAGTATCTCTTGCAGCACTAACGCTTGCAGGGACTGCATTGACGGTGGTACCCGAGGTTTCCGATGGCGGCATTACTGCGAATGCGGCAAGTATATCGGAGAGGGAAAACAATGATACAATTGCAACGGCAAACAATATCAGCATTGGTGATAGCGTTAATGGAAGTATATCCGAAAATGATGTTGCAGATTATTATCAGATAACTTTAAGCTCATCCGGTACACTGAATGTTTCCTTTAACGCATACATGGAGTCTATAGATTTGTATATTTATGATGTTGACGGAAATGAAGTTGTTCACGAGGACGATATTCGATGGAACAGTACAACACAAAAAATAACAGGTGATTATAATTTTGATTTGACTAAAGGAACATATTATGTATGCTTTGTTCAAAATTGGCATGAGTGTACAGGTGACTATGACTTTGAAACAGCATTCGCTTCATCTAATGAAAGTTTTACCGAAACCGGTTATGGAAGTAACAATACTTTGGCACAGGCAAGCAAAATAGATACAGGTAAGCAATATAATGGTCAACTGGCTGAAAATGATGATAAGGATTTTTATAAAATCAATTTAACTTCATCTGGACGAATCAATTTTACGTTTTCAGCATACATGGAGTCTATAGATTTGTATATTTATGATGTTGATGGAAATGAAGTATTTCATGAGGACGATATTCGTTGGAACAGTACAACACAAAAAATAACGGGTGATTATAATTTTGATTTGACTAAAGGAACATATTATGTATGCTTTGCACAAAGCTGGCGTGAGTGTACAGGTAATTATGATTTTAAAACGCCCTTTACTTTATCAAAAGAAACTTTTGCAGAAGCCGATAGCGGAAGTGATAATACATTAGCAAATGCGAACAGCATAAGTTTAGGAAAGCAGTATAAAGGACAGCTTGCTTTAACAGATGACAGGGATTTTTATAAGTTTGTCGTCAATTCTTTCGGAAGTTCAAAATTATCACTTATAGCATATATAGAGTCTATAGACTTGTATATTTATGATGTTGACGGAAATGAAGTATTTCATGAGGGCGATATTTGTTGGAACAGTACAACACAAAAAATAACGGGTGATTATAATTTTGATTTGACTAAAGGAACATATTATGTATGCTTTGCACAAAGCTGGCGTGAGTGCACGGGCAACTATGAATTTAGTGTTAGTTCTGATGTTGCTGTAACAGGAATAAAGCTCAACAAGACAAGCCTTAGCCTTGAAAAGGGCGAAACAGCGACAATCTCGGCAACTATAACCCCGAGCAACGCAACTGATAAAAAGGTTACATGGACAACATCCAACAGTAGTGTAGCTTCGGTTAATAACGGCAAAATCACAGCAAAAGCAGTAGGTACAGCCAGAATTACAGCGAAAACATCTAATGGTAAGGAGGCAAGCTGTACTGTAACTGTGAAAAAACCGGTAATAAATCCGACAGGTATAAGGTTGAGTAAAACAAGTATAAACCTCACAAAGGGAAGTACCACTACTATAACGGCAACAGTAAATCCGATTGATGCAACAAATAAGAGCGTAACATGGACAACATCAAACAGCAAGGTAGCAACGGTATCTAACGGTAAGATTACAGCAAAGTCGGCAGGTACGGCTACAATTACGGCGAAAACCTCCAATGGTAAAAAGGCAACCTGTAAGGTAACTGTAAAGAATCCTACGGTAAATGCAACAAGTGTGAAGCTCAGCAAAACAAGCGTAAGCCTTGTGAAAGGTAAGACTACAACAATAAAAGCAACCGTAATGCCAAGTAATGCCACCAACAAAAAGGTTACATGGACAACATCAAACAGCAGAGTAGCAACGGTATCTAATGGTAAGATTACGGCAAAGTTGGCAGGTACGGCTACAATTACTGCGAAAACCTCCAACGGCAAAAAGGCAACCTGTAAGGTAACTGTAAAGAATGCAACCGTAAATGCCAAAAGTGTAAAACTCAGCAAAACGTCTGTTACTCTCGGTAAGGGCAGATCCGCAACGATAAAAGCAACAGTTAGTCCGTCAAACACAACAAATAAGAAAATAACATGGACAACATCAAATAAAAAGGTTGCAACCGTATCAAACGGAAAAATAACCGCAAAGGGAGTAGGTACGGCAACCATAACTGCTAAGACCGCCAACGGTAAGAAAGCTGCCTGTAAGGTTACGGTAAGGAATCTTCCGACAAAGGTAAAACTTAACAGAACCTCGGCTTCGTTGAAAAAGGGAAAGACCGTAACGCTCAAGGCTACTGTAACTCCGAGTAAAAACGTGATAAGTACAGTCACATGGTCTACCTCGAACAGCAGAGTGGCAACTGTCAAAAACGGTAAAGTCACAGCCAAAGCAAAAGGTACGACCACGATAACCGTAAAAACAACTAACGGAAAGACAGCAAGATGTAAGATAACGGTTAAATAGACCATAAACAAAAATTCCCCGCCATACCCCGAAAAAGGTACGGCGGGGAATTTTTTGTCTGTTACAAATATTAAAATTTTTACAAAATCCGCCCACCAACATTGGAGAACTAAACCCGGTATGAAATAAAAACGCTTTAAATGGTCTTTTGATAAAACTTCTTGTCAAGTTTTGTTCTCAACAAATTCTCTTGACTTTTGCCTTGCAAAAAACATGAAATAGTATTGACAATTTCTAAGATATGATACTATAATAGTAGAAAATACAAAAAGTAGAAGATGTGAATTAAAGGTGTTA
>CANQAJ010000106.1 GCA_947589365.1 uncultured Clostridia bacterium
CGCTTGAATATGATATCAAGCTTCAGCATTACTATTTTTTCATCCCTGTTCATTTCAACACACCCCCATACTTAACCATGATCAACATACAATTCAGAAAAGACCGGTAATTTTTCCTGTTGAATCAACATCGATTTTTTCTGCTGCCGGAACTTTAGGTAATCCCGGCATTGTCATTATGTCACCGGTATAGACAACAATAAATCCTGCACCGTTTGACAGACGTATATCACGTACGGTTATAACAAAATTTTTCGGTCGTCCTAAAAGGCTCGGATTGTCGGAAAGAGAGTACTGAGTTTTTGCAATACATACGGGATAATCGGAAACTGCTAATTTTTCAATATCGGCAAGAGCCTTTTCAGCCTTAGTTGTATATACCACTCCGTCAGCACCGTAAATATTTTTGGCAACGGTTTCAATTTTTTCTTTAATGCTGATATTATCGGGATATATAGTTTTAAATTCGGATTTTTTATCAGCAGCAGCAATAACCTTTTCGGCAAGAATCTTACCACCATTGCCGCCCTTAGCGAATACCTCGGACATAGCGAAATCAGCACCAAGGTCAGTGCAGAATTTTTGAATATACTCAAGTTCGGCATCACTGTCGGTAAGAAAACGATTTATGGCAACAACTGTCGGTATACCGAATTTATGCATATTTTCAATATGTGCACCTAAATTTACAATACCCTTTTTGAGTGCTTCAAGGTTTTCTTCCGTAAGCTCCGTTTTCGGGACACCGCCGTTATATTTAAGAGATCTCACGGTTGCGACAATAACGGCGGCACTCGGCTTTAATCCTGCCTTGCGGCATTTTATATCAAAGAATTTTTCCGCACCGAGGTCTGAGCCGAAGCCTGCCTCTGTAACGCAGTAATCCCCGAGTTTAAGTGCAAGCTTTGTTGCCCTTACGGAATTACAGCCGTGTGCGATATTAGCGAACGGACCGCCGTGCATAAGTGCGGGAGTACCCTCAAGAGTTTGTACAAGATTAGGCTTAATTGCATCTTTAAGAAGTGCCGTCATAGCACCGTCAGCCTTGATATCCTTTGCATATACGGGATTTCCGTCGGTCGTATAAGCAATCAGGATATTACCGAGTCTTTGCTTGAGGTCGTCAATATCGCCTGCAAGACATAGTATAGCCATGACTTCGCTTGCAACTGTTATGATAAATCCGTCTTCACGAGGAACACCGTTCATTCTCCCGCCAAGACCTGCAACTATGTTTCTGAGTTCTCTGTCATTCATATCAAGGCAGCGTTTGATGAGTATTCTCTTGACGTCAATACCGAGAGCGTTACCCTGTTGAATATGATTATCCAGCATAGCACAGCAAAGATTATTTGCGGCAGTGATTGCGTGCATATCTCCGGTGAAATGCAGATTGATATCTTCCATTGGAATAACCTGAGCATAGCCGCCGCCGGCAGCTCCGCCTTTGATTCCGAAAACAGGACCGAGTGACGGCTCACGCAGTGCAAGAACGGTCTTTTTGCCGAGCAAAGACAATGCATCACCAAGACCGACCGAGGTTGTAGTTTTTCCCTCTCCGGCAGGAGTGGGGTTCATTGCTGTCACAAGAATAAGCTTTCCGTCAGGCTTATCGGACATTCTTTTTATTAGTGATTCCGTCAGCTTAGCCTTATATTTTCCGTAAAATTCAAGCTCATCCTCATTTATCCCAAGCTTTGCGGCAATTTCTCCGATGGGTCTGATATCCGCCTGTTGTGCAATTTCTATATCTGTAAGCATAATGACATCTCCGTTTCTTTCGGATGTATTACAGAGCATAAATTCGCCTGTTACCTTAATTTTAACATAAAATATCCCATGATACAATACGAAAATGAGAAAAAACAAGTGCAGGATAATTTTTTTACAGTCAGGCTAATAATCAAGTACACTTTGATTTTCAAATTCGTCAATCGAATATGTCGGTGCATAATCGCCTTTGTTCCCGAACTTACCCGACACGTCCGGTTTATTGTCATAATTTCCCTCGAGAATTTTAATCAGGTTTTCCTCCTTAAACACCCAGTCAAAGGATGATTTCCATTTTCCGTTTCTTCCTGTAAGGAAATCGGAATTTTCAATTTTACGGAAAAATTCTGTAAACTCACCGCCCAGCCGAACATATGCCATGTCTATTATATTTTTTCGATTTTTATTGATAGTTGTTACTCTCGGCAAAGATTTGCATATGCTGTTAAATTCCCCGGTTATTTTTTTATAGTCGATATTATTTTTCTGCTTTTCGGTTACGGGCGGATTTTCTCCCGTTTTCTCTGTATCTTTCTCTATATCTTTCTCTATATCTATATCTATATCTGACGTTACATTTTCGTTACATTGTAACGCTTTATTTTCTCTTGATTTTCTGACTCTTTCGGCAGACGAACATTCGCTTCCCTGCATTTCACAAAGCTCCGTAAGGAATATATCTCCGTCATCATTTATTACCGCCTTTCCTGTTTTTACGAGAAAATCCAATGTTTTATGCACTTTTTCGGCATCCTCATTTATGGTGATGGCAATTTCCTCATAACAGCTCGGAAGTATATTTCTGTATTTGATTTTCCCTTTGGAATTAAGTGCGGAAAGCATTATTTTCATGTAGATTATAACCATTTCGCCGCCGTTATCAAGTATTCTCATAGTTTTTATATAAAATTCGTCAAAAAAATTTTCCTTAAGCTTCAGCCAATAAAACCTTTTTTCTGTCATAAATAAAAGCCCCTTTTCTGATTTTGTTTATATGTTACGGTCGGACAGCGTTTTTTATAGTGCCGCCGGCTTGTAAAATAAAGAATTACCTTCTTATAATTGGGGTAAAAGAATAAAAAATTTGACCCGCAAAGGTCAGATAAATGATTATATTATGCAAAAAAAAGTAAATACTATCCTTGGGTGGTATTGTATGAAAAGAAAAATCAACTGCAATATTGCATTATTTTCATTCGGAGGACTGTCATACGGACTGATAGAGATAATATGGCGAAGATATACACATTGGTCAATGATACTGACAGGCGGTTTATGCTTCACTATGCTTTATCGCATATTCAAAAGCCTTACGGATATTTCCATGTGGAAAAAATGCTTTATAGGCAGTTCTGTCATAACGGCTGTGGAATTTGTTGTCGGGTGTGTTGTAAATTTATGGGGAAAGCTTAATGTATGGGATTATTCAAATCTCCCCGGAAATTTCTGCGGACAGATTTGTTTATATTACAGTACCCTTTGGGGATTTCTGACAATTCCCATAGCGGCAATATGCAAAATAATACAAAAAAAGTTTAATTTCTGAAAATTCGGTTTTACGGCAAAAATTCACTTGAAGTTACATGAAAAAAATGCTATACTAAAATGTATGCCGTAATGCCGGATGCAAAAAAATACTTGCATGGAGGCATTATAAAATGGCTAATAAAAAACAAACAAAGAATACCGTACAAAATCCCGCCGAACATCCCGATGTTCCGACAACGGCGGAGGCGGAAAAGCTTGAATGTGCCGAAAAGCTTTCCGATATGATCATTGAGTCGGGGTCGATTATATCGGCCTGCGGGAAATATACGGTGCAATGTCTTACTATCATAGGACAAATTGAGGGACATTTTATTCTTTCACCCCAAACGAAAACGACGAAATATGAGCATATCATACCGCAGCTTGTGGCGGTGGAGCAGAGCGAATCAATAGACGGTCTGCTTATTATACTCAATACCGTAGGGGGAGATGTAGAGGCAGGGCTTGCAATAGCGGAGCTTGTTGCGGGTATGACGAAGCCTGTTGTATCGCTTGTGCTTGGCGGAGGTCATTCGATCGGGGTACCGATAGCTGTTGCTGCCAAAAAGTCATTTATAGCAAAATCAGCAACAATGACTATTCATCCTGTCAGAATGAACGGACTTATGCTCGGTGTTCCGCAGGCATTTGAATATTTTCAAAGAATGCAGAAGAGGATAACGACGTTTGTAACGGATAATTCGGAAATATCGCCCGAAAGATATAACGAGCTTGCCATGAATACGGATGAGCTGGTTATGGATATAGGAACGATACTTGACGGAAGTGATGCTGTTGAGGAGGGATTGATAGGAAACCTCGGTTCGCTGAATGATGCGGTAAGTTCACTTTACGATATGATAGATAAGGCAAAATCTAAGGAGAAGAAGAAAAACACAAAATCGGCAAGAAAAACAAAATAGGGGAATATTCATATTTTCCATACGGCGGAATAAGATATTTTTGAGGGAGAGATCCCGATATTCTGCCGTGAGGCTCAGGAGGTTACATAATGAATGCAGGAGAAGCAATAATTCAGGGAATAATTCAGGGACTTACGGAATTTCTTCCCGTATCGAGCAGCGGACATTTAGCAATAGCACAGCATATTTTCGGCATGACGGAGGATAATTTATTTTTTTCCGTTATGCTGCATATAGGCACGCTGGCGGCTGTTATCGGTGTTTACATCAAGCTTATAGCCGGACTTCTCAAGGAGTTCGGTCTGATGGTAAAGGACATATTCACGGGGAAATTCAGATGGAGTACCATGAACACAAAGAGAAACATGGTCATGATGCTGATAATAGGACTTTTGCCGTTATTTTTACTGTTCTTACCCATACCGGGGACGGATATGAACATAAAGGATCTTGCGGATATGTTTGCAAAGAGCGGATTTTTTATTGTTGTAGGACTTTCGCTTTTGGTGACGTGTACGCTTTTGTTTATCGGTGACAGGAAGAACAGGAAAACTGTTGAAGCATATGACAAGAGCAAGTCAAAAAAGAAAAACGGCACACCGGGAAGAAAGAGGTATAATGTTGTTGATGCACTTGTCGTAGGGATAACGCAGTGTGTAGCGGCGATATTCCCGGGAATATCGAGGTCGGGTTCAACGCTTGCCGCAAGTGAGATGAGGGGAATAAACAAGCAGGTTGCACTTGATTATTCATTTCTTTTAGGCACGCCGGCGATAGTAGCGGCAGCATTACTTGAGGGAAAGGACGCACTTTTTCCCGAGGGCGGAGAGAAAGTAACGATAGATTTTTTACCGGTGCTGATAGGTATGTTTGCAGCTGCCGCTGTAGGATTTTTTGCGATAAAGCTTTTCAAGTGGCTGCTCAAGACCGACAGGATGTATATATTTATGATATACACAGCAATTGTCGGTTTAATAATCACGGTAATAAGTATAATTGAGCTTTCGACAGGTGTAAATATTTTCCATCCGGATCAGGCACTTGTGTTTTGAACACTATGATGTATTGTTGCATTGTAAAATATAGTTAATAAAAACCGAAACAAAAGAAAGGAGTGGAATATGGCTGCAAGTAAAAAGACCGGCGGGAAGGGAAGAAAAAAATCCGCGTCCGGCAGTAAGAATAAAACGGCAGCAAAAAAGAAAACTGCCGCCCGTGTTGAATGGGAAATACAAAGAAAAAGATTTATTACGGCGATCATACAGGTGCTTTCAGCCGTTCTTCTCCTGTTTATATGCTTTATGCCCGGAGAAAACCTGTGGCTTGAGGTACATAAATTCTACGGCGGAGTTTTCGGCTTGTTCGGTTTTGTGTTTCCGGTTATAGTGATTTATTGTGCCGTTCAGAATTTCAGAGATGAACCTGCATATAATTTTAAACTCAAAACATTTCTCTTTGTGCTTATAACCGTACTTATATCAACCGCCGTATTCTGCTTTCAGGCAGGAGATGCGGCGATTTCCGGATATTTTGAGGAAATAGGAAAAAGCTATGCATATGCGTGTGAAAATATCGGTACGGGTGTTCTCGGTGCAATACTCGGAGTACCGCTGAAAATGGCGGCAGGTGCCGTCGGAGGAGGTATTATAAGCATAATTGCACTGATAATAGCCGCCGCTTTTGCACTCGATACGGTGTTGGTTTCAATATTTGAGGCTTTCACGGCACCGGCAAAGAGAGTGGGGGAGCATATAAGCGATAACCGTGAGATAAGAAACGAGGTTCGCCGCAGAGAAAAACAGATAAAGGAAGAAAAAAGAATACAGACAAGAAAACAATATGTTGAGGATGAAATTGATAAACGCATGAGGAAAAAGCACCATTCGGATGATGACCTTTGCAAAATAAAAAATCAACCGTTCTATGAACCGACAGTATCGGGCGGCGGAAGAAAAAGAAAAGCCGAACAGAAAAAGGATAAGCCGGAAAAACATAAGGAAAATATATCTGCCGAAAACGGAGAGGAAATGCCTGTATTTTCCGATGATATACATATTAACGGCAGGGATATTTCACCCGATGAATTAATGCTTAAGCCCGAGGGAGAGGAAATACCGGTAAATATTGCGGAAGAACAAATTCAAGAGGTTGTACCCGAGGGGATATATCAGCCGGAAAGAAAACGGAAGAAGAATAAGACGGAAACGGAAAGGTTTGAAATAGACCCCGAAAGCAGCATAATAACGGGTCATTATATCAGACCGCCGTTTAATCTGCTTGAACCGCAGCCGGACGAAAAGGAAGCAAATCTCTCAATGGAGCTTAATCAAAGGGGTAAAATACTTATAGATACGCTGAAAAGCTTCGGTGTTCAGGCAACGGTCGTAAATATAAGCCGCGGTCCCGCCGTAACAAGGTATGAGCTTCAGCCGGCTTCCGGTGTTAAGATAAGTAAGATAACAAACCTTGCGGATGATATCGCCCTCAACCTTGCGGCAACAAGAGTAAGAATTGAGGCACCGATACCGGGAAAGTCCGCAGTGGGTATCGAGGTGCCGAACAAAACGGTAACAGTAGTCAAAATGCGTAACCTTGTTGAGTCAAGGGAATTTCAAAGTGCCAAAAGTAAGCTGACCGTTGCACTCGGTGTGGATATTGCGGGAAAAATAACACTTGCCGACCTCGGAAAAATGCCACATCTGCTTATAGCAGGTTCTACCGGTTCGGGTAAATCGGTATGCGTCAACTCAATGCTCATAAGCCTTTTGTATAAATCAAGCCCCGATGAGGTAAAGCTGCTTCTTATAGACCCGAAGGTCGTTGAGCTTGGTATATATAACGGAATACCTCATCTGCTTGTACCCGTTGTAACAGACCCGAGAAAGGCGGCAGGAGCTCTCAGCTGGGCTGTAAACGAAATGCTCAACAGGTATAAGCTTTTTGCCGAATATAATGTGCGTGATATGCAGGGATATAACCGTTTTGTCGAAAAACAGAACAGCGAAGCAGACGAAAATATTCCCAATGATTATCATGCAGATTTGACGGAGCGTTCATTCGAGGAGGATGAAATGCTCGCACAGGCACAATCCGAGCTTGAAGAGGGCGGCACCGATGAGGATATATCAGAGCCGAAAAAGCTGCAAAAGATGCCGCATATCGTTATTGTTATAGATGAGCTTGCAGACCTTATGATGGCTGCGTCAAAAGAGGTGGAAGAGTCGATATGCCGTCTTGCACAAATGGCACGTGCGGCAGGTATGCACCTTGTTATAGCAACACAAAGACCTTCTGTTGACGTTATCACAGGACTTATCAAGGCAAATATTCCGAGCCGTATAGCCTTTGCGGTTAAATCCGTGACCGATTCCCGTACAATACTTGATACGGGCGGAGCGGATAAGCTTTTAGGACGTGGAGATATGCTTTTCTCACCGATAGGTACAACAAAACCTGCAAGAGTACAGGGTTGTTTTGTTGACGACAGGGAGATAAATAATATAATTGACTTCATCAAGAAAAACAAGGTAGTTGAATATGATGAGAATGTTATTGAGGAAATAGAGAAGAATGCGGTACCCGAAAATAACAGCGGTGACGGAGATGATTTCGGCGGCGAACGTGACCCCATGATTGAGGAGGCAATACGCTGTGTCGTTGAGGCAGGACAGGCATCTACATCTATGCTTCAGAGAAGGCTCAGGCTCGGATATGCAAGAGCCGGAAGAATTATTGACGAAATGGAGCAAATGGGAATCGTAGGTCCTCATGAGGGTGCAAAGCCCCGAAAGGTACTTATGACCTATCAGGAATATACCGAAAGAATGCTTAATAATTCCGACAGCTGACAA
>CANQAJ010000107.1 GCA_947589365.1 uncultured Clostridia bacterium
AACAAGACGGCGGAAGTCATCGTCACCAATACTTACACTCAGCAAAAGGGTAAGCTGACAGTCACCAAGAGCTTTGCAGGCGACAAGTTGACTGATGAGCAAAAGGAAGCGATCACCTTTACAGTGACCGGGCCGAATAATTATAAGAAGACCATCAACTACGTAGACATGAAGAATGGCTCGATGACGCTTGATGATCTGGTACCTGGCGAATACACGGTAACCGAAAGCAAGGCAGGTGTGGATGGTTACACGTTGAAGACCGAGTACAGTGTAACGGATGGCAAGACCACGGTAAAGGCGAACGAGACGGCGGAAGTCATCGTCACCAATACTTACACTCAGCAAAAGGGTAAGCTGACAGTTACCAAGAGCTTTGCAGGCGACAAGTTGACTGATGAGCAAAAGGAAGCGATCACCTTTACAGTGACCGGGCCGAATAATTATAAGAAGACCATCAACTACGTAGATATGAAGAATGGCTCAATGACGCTTGATGATCTGGTACCCGGCGAATATACGGTAACCGAGAGCAAGGCAGGTGTGGACGGTTACACGGTGGAGACTGAGTACAGTGTAACGGATGGCAAGACCAAGGTAGAGGCGAACAAGACGGCGGAAGTCATCGTCACCAATACTTACACTCAGCAAAAGGGTAAGCTGACAGTCACCAAGAGCTTTGCGGGCGACAAGCTGACTGATGAGCAGAAGGAAGCGATCACCTTTACGGTGACCGGGCCGAATAACTATAAGAAGACCTTCACTTATGCAGACATGGCGAATGGCTCAATGACGCTTGATGATCTGGTACCCGGCGAATATACGGTAACCGAGAGCAAGGAAGGTGTGGACGGTTACACGGTGGAGACTGAGTACAGTGTAACGGATGGCAAGACCAAGGTAGAGGCGAACAAGACGGCGGAAGTCATCGTCACCAATACTTACACTCAGCAAAAGGGTAAGCTGACAGTCACCAAGAGCTTTGCGGGCGACAAGCTGACTGATGAGCAGAAGGAAGCGATCACCTTTACGGTGACCGGGCCGAATAACTATAAGAAGACCTTCACTTATGCAGACATGGCGAATGGCTCAATGACGCTTGATGATCTGGTACCCGGCGAATATACGGTAACCGAGAGCAAGGAAGGTGTGGACGGTTACACGGTGGAGACTGAGTACAGTGTAACGGATGGCAAGACCAAGGTAGAGGCGAACAAGACGGCGGAAGTCATCGTCACCAATACTTACACTCAGCAAAAGGGTAAGCTGACAGTCACCAAGAGCTTTGCAGGCGACAAGTTGACTGATGAGCAAAAGGAAGCGATCACCTTTACAGTGACCGGGCCGAATAATTATAAGAAGACCATCAACTACGTAGATATGAAGAATGGCTCAATGACGCTTGATGATCTGGTACCCGGCGAATATACGGTAACCGAGAGCAAGGCAGGTGTGGACGGTTACACGGTGGAGACTGAGTACAGTGTAACGGATGGCAAGACCAAGGTAGAGGCGAACAAGACGGTGGAAGTCATTGTTACCAACACCTACACCGAGCAAAAGGAAAAACTCGGCGCTCTCCGCATCACCAAGAGTTTTGAAGGCGGTGCTACCCTGACGGATGAACAGAAAGCCAGGATCACCTTTACAGTAACAGGGCCGAATGGCTACAGCGAAAAATTTACCTATGCAGAAATGATCGACGGGGTCAAAGAACTTAAAGATCTGGTCCCCGGAGAATATCAGGTAACAGAAAAAGGCGCAGCCGTCGAAGAATATGAACTTACCACAACCTATAGCGTTGAGGATGGAAAAGTGGAAGTTGTCGGCGAAACCACGGTGGAAGTGAAGATAACCAACACCTACGATACGCCTGACACGACACCGGAAACGGAATCTACAACTCCGGAAACCGAGTCCACGACTCCCGAGACGGAATCCACCACCCCGGAAACCGAGTCCACGACTCCTGAGACGGAATCCACAACGACGGAAACCGAGTCTACAACCACTGAAACGGAAGCTACAACGCCGCAAACAGAGTCCACGACCGAAACTGAGTCAACGACTCCTGAAACCGTACCGGCTACGACGCCTGAGACGACAAACGAAAGCTGGTCAATTCCCAGTTACCCGTCTGAGGAAGGCGGCGGTGATGACGAAGGCGTACTCGGATCTGTCCGCAACAGTATCGGCGGAGTGCTTGGGGCCATGAGAGGCGTCCTGGGCGCAGTAAGAACAGGCGATGATTCCGTGATGCTGGCCCTGATCTACATTGTGATCATCGGAGCTGCGACCGCTGCGATCGTGATCGTGGTAGTGAGGCGCAAACGGAAAGATCTGCAAAACAGATAATCGTATCGACCCGGAAAAGAGTATCCGACCTTCGGGCTGTTACGGAAATGGTTTAATAAAAAGTAAAAAAATTTAAAAGAAAACACCAGCAGCCTTGCATAAGATTGTGCAGGGCTATTGGTGTTTTCGTTTATATTTCGAAGAGAAAATTATGCAAGATGAGTATATCTGAATAAAAAATATCGGCGCAAAAAGATTTTGACGATCATATTTACCTGTTTCGTGTAAATAATATATACATATTGCACAACAGAAGGAAGGCATATAGGACATTATTGACAAATTAAATATATTGTAATAAACTTATTCCAAATCAATTTAGTCACATTATTACAATATAGGAGGGGTTTGTCATGAAACGGTATGCAAAGAAGATATTAAGCTTCGCGTTGATCATTTCCATGTTATTGGGAATGGCTCCAACGAGCGTATCGAGGGCGTCAGATGTTCTGCCGACAGAACAGTCTGGGTCCGAAGTAACAGGGGAAACCACATCCGGGGCAGGCGGAGAAGACAGCCAGGATCCCGGACAGCAAAAGCAGGAGGAAGAGAGCATCCCGGATACGACGGGATCTATTGCTGCGCCGGAAAACAGCACCACACCTGCGGAAGTGGATCCGTCGACTTTGACGGGAGATCCTATAACGGAGAGTTCTGCTGAACAGCCTACGGGAACTGTGCCTGAGACCGAACCACAGACCGTGACGAATTCTGAAACATTGACTGAGACAGTCAATGATGAACAGATGACCGATCCAGTCAATCCAACCGAGACGACCGAAACGGAAATTGGCACCTCGACAGAACCTTCTATAGAAACGGAAACGGAAAAAACACAGGAAAGTGAAACCACAACTGTAACGGAGACTGAAATTGAAACGGAGATTGAATCGGAAACCGAAATTGAAACCGAGACTGAAATTGAAACTGAGATAGAGACGGAAACTGAGACCGAAACAGAGACGGAGACGGAAACTGAGACTGAAACAGAGACAGAAACGGAAACCGAGATCGAGACGGAAACAATAGCGGAAGTCACAGCGCAGATCGTCGGCACGGTGACCTATTCGGAAAAGCTGGAAGCCGGACAGTTTAGCTTTGATCTGGAAGAAGCCGGTACGGAGGATGGGATTTCCCTTTCTGCGGAAAATGATGCGGACGGGAAGATCGTCTTTGAAGAGATCGCTTACGATACCCCCGGCGAATACCATTACAGGGTATCTCAGGTAAACGGCGGAGAAACCATTGACAACATCAAATATGACGGCAGGGTCTACAACGTGTATGTCACTGTGGAGGAAGGCGAAGAAGGGCTGACCGCTGCTGTTGACAAGGGCGCGAACGATATTGTTTTTGAAAATGAGTATGTGAAACCTGTTAAAAAGACAAAAAAAGCGTTTAAGGTAGAAGACGACAGGGTTGTTATCACAGCATATACTACCAGCGCCGCGAATTTCCCGGAAGACACCGAGATGTTTGCGGATTACATGGTTCCTGGGTCTGCGGCTTATGAGGAAGCGGCTGCCGTACTGGAAGCAGAGTTTTCTGAAGAAGGAAAAACGCTGGATTATTTGCTTTATGATATTTATTTCAAGGCGGAATCCATGGGTGATGTGCGGCTGGAACCGGAAGAGGGAACAGTCTCCGTTGTCATGAGGTTTAAACAGCCTATCCTGGAAAAAGAGGAAAATGTTGTTGTAGAAGCAAGGGAAGTTGTCCATATCGATAACGGGTCGACAGAGATTGTTACAAATAATGTAATCGAAGAGGGGAATGGCGTTGGCACGGCATCCTTCTCATCCAGTGATTTTTCGCCTTATGCGGTTATGATCTTACTTGGGAGCGAGAATGGTTTGTCAGCAGGAGAACTCACGGATATTAAAGATTTACTTATCGATGCAACGATTACTCCCCAAGAAACAAAAGATGGAAAATACGTGATAAAACCTGGAGAGACATACACACTGACATTAAGTTTCAAAGAACAGGGAGTTATGGGAGGTTTCCAATTAGATGAGGGTGGAAACTATACATATAAGTTACCGGATGGTTTCCCTGTTGTGGAATGTCATGATGTCCCGATGTCCATTACTGTGACTGATAAGGATACAGAGGTTGACTATAAAGTAAATGGAACATATTCGGTAGATAGTAACGGTAATGTTACGCTTACTTTAAGTCAAGAGGATAAGACGGCATACGATGCCTTTAAAGCTGCTACGGATGTTGCCTTTTCTCTCCGGTTTGAATTTGTATATCATGGACAGGAAAATGACACAAACATTGATTTTGGGGCTGGTGTGGAGAAGGAACTCACCTTTACCAATCCAAATGGGGTAGAAGTTGAGAAAACATCATATTTTGATGCGGCTACCGGAAAGGTGCAATACACTGTCACTGTAACTTCAAAAGGGGAAAATAAATCCGTTCATGTGGAAGATACCTTGACGGGTAATTTGTTAACATATGCAAAAGATATAAAAGTACAAGATGCTAAAGGCCAAGAAGTGCCCAATATTAAGGAATCGTCGGATTATAACTATAAAGAGTCTGATAAAGGATTCGAACTGACAATTCCCTCTATGTCGGATGGAGATGAATATACGATCAAATATTCTGCGGATGTGGATTATTCAAAACTGAATGGTGACACGTTAAACGACCCCAACATGACTGGAAATAAAGTTACAGCAAAGCCTGAAAATGGGGAAGAAGTGTCGAAAGAGACAGTTGTAGAGCACAAAATATCTCATGAACAATTGGCTAAGACGGGAGAACAGACCGATTCGGATGACAAAGGCAATAGAACTGTTCATTGGACGATAGATATCAATAAAGATCATTTGGAAACCCTTGGTAATTTGACAGTTAGCGATTCAATTACAACATCTGGGCTGAAGTATAGTGGAAAAGGCCTTACGATTACTGTGGAAAAAAAGGACGGCAGTTCTTCCCAGAAAGTACTTACTTGGGATGAAGTGGGGATTACTGATCTGAACAAAGCAAGCAGCTGGAGAATTGAGAGATTAGAAGAAGTACTCGAAGGAATATATGATGCGAATGGTTATGTGAAAATCGAATATGATACCATAATCAACGTTTATGGACAGACCGGAGATATTCAAGTTAAGAACAAAGTGAGTTATGGAGAAAGTGAAAAAGAAGGAACAACTTCTGTATCAGGAGCTGCAGAAGTGTTGTCTTTGGAAAAAACTGTAAATGATGCAAGCGATTCCAGGAATGAAGTGGAATGGAAAATAAGCTTTACAGTGAAGGGAACAGTTGCGCCCTGCAAATTGGTTGATACTTTACCCACTCAAACTGGTGGTGCAGGCGGAACTGTCAAAGACTCATTAAAGCCAAATTCTATTATGGTAGATGGACTTTGTCCAGGGGAAACATATAGAGTAGAGGAAGGAGACGGCGAATTCACCATTTGGTTTTATCCTGTGGGTGGAAGTAAGGATGATGGCCTGAAGGCTCATAATGGACATGAGCAGCATACAGTTACAGTCACTTACCGTACGCTAACCAGTGGAGATTGGTTGAATGTCGCGAAAAATGATTCTTACTATACTGTACATGTAAATCAAGTTTCTTTAAATGAAAAAAATACGGAAGCACAGTGCTCTATTTACCCTCTTGACATAAAAAAGTCTTTTTTATCATCAATACCGGCCGATTCACCTTCTGAGGTGGAAATAGATGGAGTAATATATCCTTTATTCTATTATAGTGTTGCTTTGACAGGTGTATCGGATAAGGATTATTCTTTTACAGATAAATTTGATCCGGATGAGTTAACATATTATGATGGTTTTACGCCAACGGTAGTTGGCGGGTCAAACTACTTTGATGTGGATTGGGCGACAGGAACGGTTGAAGTTGATAAAAATGAAGTAAGTAAAGGGACATTAAAGTTTACTTTGAAGGATCTCTCCAAATTTGACGGCGAGAATTATTACAATCCTGGCGTGGGAGATCAGTATTATCCTAAATATACGGTGACTTACTGTATGCGGCCCGCAAATGAAAATGCCTTAAAACGCTTGATTAACGGCGAAAGTTTTGAGAATACTGCATATTTTGGAGGTGCAGATAATACAGCTGAAGTTAGTTGGGAACATAAGCCGGTCACAAAAGAGATAGTGAACTCAGGGGAAAATAATACGGTATCATTTAAAATTGACATTAATCCGAACAAAATTGATTTTTTAGACGATACGGATGAAATCACGGTAACGGATACCATGGAAAATCTCCGTTTCCTTCCGCAGACTTTGATTGTAAAAGCAAACGGAGAGGAGTTAACGGATAATGATTATCGATATGATTTTGATTCTAACGGGGATCTGGTCATAGTCATTCAAAAAGGTGATGCGACACATATTGAAATCACTTATGATGCAAAAGTACTTGGAGAGGGAACCGTTAAGATCAAAAATACTGTTAAAGTCGCCGGTATTGGAAAGGAAGCATCCAAGGAAAGCGACATTGAAGTTAAGACAGATGGTTCTGGCACAGCATCGATTTTCAGTTTCACGGTTCGCAAATATGCAAAAAACTTTATGAACATTGGACTGCCGGGGGCCGAGTATAAGCTTGAGTATAAGAAGGAAGATGGTTCCCTGGAAGAAATCGTGGATGCAAATGGAAAAGCTGTTATTTATACGACTGATGAAAACGGTGAATTTACAGTTAAATCTCAGGATGTAAATTACAAAGATGGAAGCAAACCGGGACTATATGAAAAAACGGTTTATGTGCTTACTGAAATTGCAGCGCCGGAAGGTTATACCATTGACCATACTCCGATAGAGTTTAAAGTTGATGGAGGTAGTATCAGTGAGGGACAATATAACTGGGGTGATATAATATATGTTCCTAATGCAAAGGAAACTTTCCACATTCTTAAAATGGATGCTTCCGATAAGAATGTTTTTCTCCCTGGGGCAGAATTTATTCTGTATGGAGATGAACAGTTAAAAAATCAAGTTTGTTCGGCAATTTCTGATGCCGAGGGTAGAGCATCCTTTAATAATGTTGCGGCTGGAACGTATTATTTACAGGAATCTAAAGCACCGAATGGATATAAATTACCGAACCCGAATCCTGTATATAAGATTGTTGTCGATCAAGATGGTGTTGTCAAAGGTGATAAGATTACATTTAAAAAGAGTTCAGATTCTTACTATGCTGAATTAACAAATTCAAAAGAAGAACAAGAAATTGGCAACTTGACAATCACCAAGACGTTTGCAGGGGACACCAGTAAGCTGACGGCCGATCAGAAGAATGGCATCTCGTTTACGGTAACGGGTCCTGGAGGTTATAACGAAGAGTTCACATATGCCAAGATGACAGACGGCGCGATGACGTTAGAGGATCTTGTTCCCGGAGAATATACGGTAACCGAGAGCAAGGCAGATGTGGATGGCTATAAGGTGACAACCGCTTACAAAGTGGGTAGCGATGAGACGAATGTCGTAGATGTAAAAGCCGACACCGACTTGACAGTGGCGGTCACCAACACCTACACAGAGGAAAAGGAAAAACTCGGTTCTCTGAGCATCACCAAGACGTTTGCAGGGGACACCAGTAAGCTGACGGCCGATCAGAAGAATGGCATCACGTTTACGGTAACGGGTCCTGGAGGTTATAACGAAGAGTTCACATATGCCAAGATGACAGACGGCGCGATGACGTTA
>CANQAJ010000108.1 GCA_947589365.1 uncultured Clostridia bacterium
GTAACGAAAAGTGAAAAAGCAATAAGTATTATTAAAAGACAATTTGCCAAGGTTTTTGTGCTGAGAAGATGTGAACCCAATTTAAAATACATAATTTCACTTCCCCCTATTCCTTAGTAAGCACAGACGGAGAAGTATGTGCTATCCTTGTCATTGTCGGTATAAATACCAATGTCTGAACGAGCAAAAGGGCGATAAAAATACAGATATATTCAATAGGGGTAATATAATACCCTATTTCTGTTGTTACCGCTTTCATTACAGGCATTACACAGAAAATATGCAGCAGCATTCCTATCACATATGTACACAGCGATACAAGCAGATTTTCGGACAAATATACTATTGCCGCTTTCGGGACACTGCAACCGCATATTCTCAGAACGGCGGTTTCATGCCTGCGTCTGTTCATCATATAGGAATACAGATATACAATATTCATTATTGCAACAAACATTACAACCGAAAACATGGTAATATACCCTATCGCACTCACATATATATTTGAGGAATATTGTTCGGGGTAGGTAATGTTTCCTCCGCCAAGAATATTTTGTATATCATCATCCAGTATTTTCACCTCAATACTGCTGAGATCCCTGTTAAAAACCATACAGATACCCGACAGGTTTCCAATGTCGGTCAGGCTGTTATACGGAACAATAAATTCACTCTCAAGTGTTGACCCTATAATCTTATAATCTTCCCCAAACAGTTCATATGTATCACCTATTTTAACATCCGGAATATTGGTATCCTCGGGATTAAATTTATAAACAGCAAGTGCTTCTTTTTTACCCGATTCAAAATTCCTGCGGTCAAAACCTTCCCCCACTGTAACGACTTTTTTTGAGTCAAAAATATATTCCGCACGAACGGAGTCCTTTCCGCTGACTGTCAATACATAAAATTCGGAAAGCTTATCCTTATATCTGTCCGAAAAGCTGCTCAGTGCGTTGTCAAGCTCACTCTTTCCACCGTAATTTCCCTCAATGCTTACCGAATAGGTGCGGCATTGCTTTTCATCTTTCTTGAAATCGTCTATTGTTTTCATCGCATAATTGAATACGGATAAAAAAGCGACAACTATACTTATCTGCACGGCTGCAAAGATAATAAAAACCGTCTTATTTCTGAGGACGAACCTCCAAAAATTTTTTAATACCATATTTTACTCCTAAATTCAAAATAAACAGATTACTTGAAATATAATGGTGCTTCTTCATTCATACCATAAGACAGAATTAATGTTCCATTTTCATCAATGTCAAACACAATAATATCTTTTTCTCGATTATCATCATAAAAATCTGAACCGTCAATATATGCGTACATAGATGCAGTATTTTCTCCGTCTTCCTGAACATAATAAAAGGTATCGGCACTGTCCACAAATTGTTTTTTCAGATCCACATGGTTGAGATATTCCTTTTCAGCCTGTTCAAATAGTCTGTTTCCTTCTTCTTCACTTAAACTTTCAACATCATCAACTGAATCTCCCCAATGAAACATAGCATACGTATATGCTTTTACCTCTTTAATATATGAAATATCAAAGTTATCCGAAAATTGAATTTTACATTGCTTATCAAACTCCGGACTATCAGGTGTATCCTTGCAATCACTTACAGTTAAATAGATACTCGAATCGCTTTCGTTATAATATACACCGTTGCCAAACTCCCTTACCGATTTACAGCCGCCGGTAAACATCATGCATGAAGATATCACAAATATACACAATAATTTTAAGCCTCTTTTTATTTTCAATTACATCAATCCCTATTATTTGATATATTTACCGGGCATAAAGTCTGTATAGAAAACGATTCAATAGAAAATATATCCCACACAAAAAACAAAATATACCCTCGCCGACATAAAGCCTCAACTACCAAAACACGGCGAGGGACATATCTTTGTGGTCATCATAACCGTATTCCTTAAACACCGTTACAATACTGCAAAAATTCACCTCAAAATTTAGAAATGTAATAAAATCATACAAAGATATCAACATTATCTTCCGAATAGTTTATAATCAATGCTCCGTTTTCATCAATATCTATAATGAAGGGAACGCTTGTTTCCGGTGAGAGAGAGTCGGTTCCATCTATTTCTGTATAGAGTGAGGCCGTGTTTTCTCCATCCTCCCTGACATAATAAAAGCTGCAAGGCTTTTCACAGAGCTGTTTCTTCACATCAAGATTATTCAGAAATTTTTCATTCACTTCATTCCAAAGTTTATCACATTCTTCCTCACTCATTCCCTCACGTTCATCAGATGTTTCACTCCAATATTGACTTACAGCAATTTTCGCTGCATATTTTTCAAATGCAGAGAAATCATAATTATCAGAAAACTGAAGTTTGCACTCCTTATTATATTCAGGATTCTCCGGTGTATCCTTACATTCGGTAACAGTTATTTTGATATCGGAATTACCCTCATTATAATATACACCGTTGCCAAACTCTCTTACTGATTTACAGCCGCCGGCAGATAGCATAGTCAACAAAATTATCACTGAAAATACTGAGTTGATAAATACCTTATTTTTCACCATTATACGCTCCATTCACAAAAACATACCTGTATGCAACCGGGAAAATATAAAACTATCTAACTTTCTAAGAGAAAGAATATACTTTTCGCCGCAATACAGAAGCCACCCTATATCTGTACCATAATAATAATACAACGCCTTCACTCAAATGTAAATTGTTATTTACTCCGAAAAAATCTGTTGTGATTTTACAAATTCAATGCATAATTTACAAAAAAATGAAAAAATTAACAACCGTTTCACACAATGGTAACGGTTGTTTTTTCACTAATTTTCCTATTCATTTCATGTCAAATTCATGACATTCCCAAGAACCTGACCTATCGGGTCACGTATTACAATATCCGCATTACTGTCAAAGGGGGTTTCGGATTTATTCAGAAGTACAATCTTATCCCCCGTGAAATAATTAAGAAATCCTGCGGCAGGGTATACATTAAGGGAAGTTCCGCCTATTATAAGCACATCAGCCTTGGATATCGCTTTGACAGCTCCTCTTACCGTATTATCGTCAAGTCCCTCCTCATACAGAACAACATCAGGCTTGATTATACCCCCACACTTACATTTCGGAATACCCTCACTTTCGGTTATCGCTGTTAAATCATAAAACCGGTGACATTTCATACAATAATTTCTCATAACCGAACCGTGCAGTTCAAATACTTTTTTACTTCCCGCACTTTGATGCAGTCCGTCTATATTCTGAGTCACAACAGCTTTCAGTTTTCCCTGTTTTTCAAGCTCCGCCAAAGCAATATGTGCCTTATTCGGACGTGCATCGGTACATATCATCTTGTCACGGTAGAAATCATAAAAATCCTTCGGTCTTGCCATAAAAAAACTATGACTGAGTATCGTTTCAGGCGGGTATTTGTATTTCTGATTATAAAGTCCGTCAACACTTCTGAAATCCGGTATTCCGCTCTCCGTCGATACTCCCGCTCCCCCGAAAAATACAATATTTTCGCTCTGCTCAATCACTTTTTTAAGTTCGTCATACATAAAAACACCCTCTCTTTTAATGTTTCCTCTGCCCCGGGTTATTGACAACCCAAGGCAAAAGAAATATAATTATGTTGAATTGTATTGCCCGCACAAATAAATATACACCCGACAGTATAATAAGGAGGACTGCACCAATGAAAATATCCACCAAAGGACGTTATGCACTTCGTGTTATGGTGGATCTGGCAACAACCGATCCGCAAAATTATATTTCAATAAAAAGCATATCAAAAAGACTCAACATTTCCGACAAATACCTTGAACAGATAATATCGTCACTCAGCAAGGCAGGATATGTAAAAAGTACAAGAGGTGCACAAGGCGGCTATATGCTGACAAGAACACCGGAGGAATATACTGTCGGAATGATACTTCGCTCAATGGAGGGAAGTCTTGCTCCCGTAGCCTGTCTTGAGGATGACGAAAACCAATGTCCGCACTGCTCAGACTGCATCTCCTTATATGTATGGGAACAGATTTACGATGCCGTAAATAATGTTGTAAACAGTATAACCCTGCAAAACATCATTGACAAAATGGAAAACGAAAATGCGTCCCCGCAGCAAACAAATTCAGACAGGAATACAGGCTGCTGAGTTATCCGTGTATTCTGATGATAAACATACCCTGACGAATTCTGCTTTCCGATAAATAACCGAATACATTTCCCCGACCGTATACCGAGAGGAGGTTGCTGCATTAAGCTGCGTACGCTTAGTCAACAACCTCCTCCCTTTTATTAACACGATACGATATCAGCCGGCAGCACCGGGTAGCGGCAGACAAACGCAAAACCCGTATAAGCTCCCGATTTGAACACTTTTACATCAACACACCATGAGTTTACTCTGTCATTGAGTTGCCGTTGAGGTTTCGGGGAGTTCAATTTCAATGGTCTGCAATGCTTCGTCATCAAATTCAATTTCATGTTTTTTCTTCAGGTTTTCATATTCCTCGGAAACATCATTTTCTCTGAGATCACTGTCAACCGGAACTTTCCATGCTGCAAGACCCGGTCCGGGATAATACATAATGTGGTATCCTATCTCGGTCTTGACAATAGCATTATCCCCCACCTTACGGTTGGGATCAAACATCCAGTCGTTGAACGATTCAACCATATATCCCACTTCTACATTTTCATATAAGCCTCCGTTTGTATTGGAGCCGGGATCTTCACTGTATTTATTCGCAAGCTCGGCAAAGGTTTCCTCGGTTTTCTTTCCGTCTTTCCACTCCCTGTATATTTTATCGGCACTCTCCTTTGCCTTTGCATCAGCATCATCGTCCGTACCGAACTTTATAAGTATATGACGGATATTGCGTGTTTCGGATTCATCACGGTAAATCGGTTTTGTAACAAGGATAACATTATAGGCATTATTTTCATCTATGACTGTTACATCATTCGCCTTTCTGTTTTCGTCAAAGACCCACTTATAGCATTCAGTGCTGACATCATATGCAATCTTTTCATTCTTTGCCGATTCGATTGCAGCTTCCACACCGGCATTAAAATCCTCCTCTGTTACCGATGATTCACTTGAAGTCGGTACCGATACATAAAGGGGATTGTCCCTCAGATATTTTTCAAGATATTCATTGAATTCCTTTTCATTCTTTGCACTCGCAAGTGCATCCGCGCTCTCCTTAGCGACATCCTTTGTCGGAACTGTGCTTGTTTCCTCCTCGGAATATGCAAAGCTGTACATAAGGAAATCCGCGACCTCATAACTTTCCTTGTTTTCCTTATACTGCTTTTCATAATCCTCATCGGTATATTCAAAGCTCTTATACAGATAATTACTGTAATCCCTTGCAAGAACAGTCATTTTCTGTATTTCTTCAACTTCACTCTTTGTAACATTACCGCCGTATTCTCCCGCAATAAACTCGTCAAGAGTCATGCTGCTTTCAGCCGCAACCGATTCCATCTGCTCAAAGGTTGAGTCAAGCTGCTCAAGCTCACTTTCGGAAAGCTCGAGACCGTTTTTCTTGCCTTCCTCGGCAAACACCATTATCTGAGTTATATAATTCTTTGTGGTATCGTAAAAATAATCATACCATGTAATTTTTTCATCCTCGTTATAATACTGTTCCCTCAAATCCTTTGTTGTATCAAAGTACGATGTACCGTAGGAATTACAGAAATCCGACACCATGTAGTTCATAAGATACTGAATTACATGATAATTGATTTTATAATTCTCCGATTTAACAACAGCGACACCTTTGTATTTATCGTTTTCAGACTCGCTCTGTCCATCGGTCGCAGAAGCGGACGAATTATCATTTTTGTCTTTATCCTTATCCTTATCGGATTGGTCACAGCCCGCCAGCGGTATAACCGCAAGTAATGCAGCCGCAGACAAACACGCAATAATACGCCTTGTTGATGAAAAAAATTTATTCATTGCTCTTACTCTCCCAAAACAAATTTACGGAAATTATTTTTTAATTCGGCAACGGATTATAACCCCGGACGGCACCCACCCGATTGGTCGTGAAATAGCGGAGGATACCGACACAAACAAATCCGTCCTTATTTATCCGAATTTACAAATTACCATTCTAATTATATCAGAACTTATAAAATTTTTCAATATTAAATTTTTTACAACAAAAATTCCTCACGACTATTGACTTTTTTGTCCCGTATTATAAAATAATATCATACTGATTTTTCCGGTCGGAGGGAAATATGGATAAAATACTGAATTTTAAAAGATACATATGTGGAAAGGAAGAATTTAACTTTTCAGAGCTGTACAGGCAGTGTACGGACGGAAGAATAACCCTTCCTGTTAATGTTTTCCTTTTTGAACACAAAAAATACGGGAACATACTTATAAACACAGGATGCAGCCGATATATGAAAAAAAATCCTGCGGCATTCGCCAAGCTTTTGCTCAATCACAGAATATCATTCGGAAAGGATGACGAATTCTGCTCGCAATTCCTGAGCGAAGGATTTGACCCCGTTTGCATAAAAAAGGTTTTGCTTACACATTGCCTGCCGGAATGCTGCGGAGGACTCCCGATGCTGCCAAAATATGATATTATTTCAATTGCCCGGGTTCTCACAACGCTCTGGCTTTCAGATCCTGCGGACGGCATAATGAAAAGCACTCTTCCCCCGAGTAATATACAGAAAAATGCAGCCGGTATATATAACGGAAATATATTCCTCGGAAATTATTTTAAATGGATATTTGATGTTCTCGGTGACGGTTCGGTACTGGCGGTTGATATAAGCGGATATGCCTCCGCAATGGCAGGATACTATTTTACGGAGAAAAATCTTTTCATAGCCGCTGATGCATCCGTAAATGAAGATGCAATAGAAAAAGAGCTGGTGCCGTCGGATAAACTTCTGAATAAAACTTCTTCTCCCGATGATTATATTTCGGTTCTTGCCACACTCAGACGTATGCACAAGGAACATCCCGAAATAAAAATCGTATTTTCACATTCTCTTGAGATATAAATAAGACTAAGTAACGGCACACTCTCATACAATATGCCCCTTATCGGACATGGCAATGCTGCCTGCCGATAAAGGGGCATATTATGTGGAGGTTTCTGTGAAAGTGATGAAAAGTCAAGGAATTAATCTTAATTTACCCAAAAAAGGAATTTCTTTTATCTTACCCGCACGTATATTCATTATGCTTGTAACAATTACAAATACAGGTATGGCAAAAACAACAGCTGCAACAATTATGCCTACTATCCAGCCGGCAATGCTGAGCTGATAGCCGCCGTCATACGTATTTACCATAAATGCCGTATTTATTATATTTCCGAATAAAGAAAAAATAAATCCGAAAACAATCTCAATAAGAAGTGTCAGCAGTCCCTGATTTGCATAAAACCTTGATGACTGCGAATCCTTGCACGCCACATACGGCACCCAGAAGGTTATACCAAGAGAGGCAAGTATGCACTGCGTTTTGTGTGCTGCAAAATCCTGAGCATTATAGTTAGCCGTAAAATCCCTTGTATTCTGAAGATTGGCAATAATCCCCTTCAGAGATTTCGGCAATTGCTTATTAGCCGCTTCCTCCTCGGAAGTCTCTTTTTTCTCATACACAAAATTCTTTGAGTCAAATACCGGCTTTGGCGGCTCCTGTTGTACCGACTCGGGTTGTTTTTCAACTTCAGGTTCCGGCTGAAATCTGTTTTCCGTTTTTCGAGTTCTTTTTTGTTTAAAGGGTCGTTCCTGTGGCTGCTCATATTGCTGTTGATACTGCTGTACCTGCGGCTGCTCATATTGCTGTTGATACTGCTGTACCTGCGGCTGCTCATATTGCTGTTGGTACTGCTGCACCTGCGGCTGTTCATATTGCTGTTGGTACTGCTGCACCTG
>CANQAJ010000109.1 GCA_947589365.1 uncultured Clostridia bacterium
TTGCTGACGGAGTTTCAGGTGGTGATGCATAGTTATAAGAGAAGGGCAGGAGTTTTAGATGGCTGAAGGTATCAAAAATGTTTTTTCTAAAAATAATATGAAATACATTATAAAATATGCTGTCCCGGTTGTTTTGATATTATTCATAATTATGACAATAAGCGTTTTTATAATTGCTGAGAATAATTCAAAGTGTGGCAGGACGGGATACACATTGGAAGAAACAAAAAATGTTCTCAATGAGAATATTGTAAAAAATAAATTGTCATTTTTGCAGGTTAGAGAATATTTATACGAGAAATATATCAATGACTATAAACAAAATAAAATTTCTGATATAACAATTGTATTAAATAAAGGCTCAGACAGCGAACCGAGTGTATTGATAAGAGAGAACGCAGAATATGAACGAGAGGATCCCATACAAGGGGAGCATATTGTTGATGATCTGATGATATTAAAGGAATGTGGTATTAACTCGATCAAATTTGTCTATGGTAAAGATTGGCTTGATGATAAAATATTTTCTTCTGTTATGTTTTTTGGTTACACTTACCCGCAGAGTGGTATGATAGGTGGTTTAGCGTGGATCGACCCGCCCTTCACACCGACTGATTCAGAGCTTGTGCCGGATGATTATTTTAGCTCAAATTATGCCAGACCATATACATTTATTACAGAGGCTTTAGAAGCAGATGAAACATCGTATGCGGATTGGTATTATTTTGAAATGGAGGATAGTATATAGCATATTCGGAGAAGGGTGTTTTAATTTGATTTTTGTATACTATAACCAAATTCCGGGACAGAACGAGCCGGGTCTTGACGTAAGAGGAATAATGTGGTATAAAGATGGTATATGGTGTGACAGTGTACGGTCTGCCGTATTGCGGCGAGTTGGTTCTCGGTACAGATATCAACAAGACAGATACTGACTATAAATAGAATTTTCGCATGATTTTCCGATCTTGTTGTGGCAGGTTTATTGGTTTATAGTGGGGAAGTGTTATATATGTCGGAGATTATTAAAAATGGTACTGTAAATTACGATATGGATTACATTAATGAACGGAGGAAAGCATCTATACTAATGTCTATTGCGGACATTTTATTGGCAATACAGGCACTTTGTTTATTAATTTGGGTGTTATGCGGGCTGATTTATGTTTTTATAGTTGACTCCGATATACCAACCTATCAGCTTATCTGTATGATTATTGCATTACTCGGTCTGAGTATTGTGATACCTCTTTGTATAGTGTTTTTATACGGAGAGATTTTGAGTTGCATTGTATCTAAACATGATATTAATAACAGAAATATCATTAAGGTAAAATTAAAGTCAAACGAATACAGTGCAAAATACATTGATTCAGTGTCCGGTTTTAAGAAGAAGAATGATAGTTATGATGTTTTTGTTACTATACGTATGAGAAAGGATAATGATAAACCTATACCAAAGCATTTCTTATTCAACACTGTCGTTCTTAGTGGTGTGATCCAGAAAAACAAAATGGCTTATTATCATTATGAAACGATAATAGTAACATATTTGAAAGATTCCAAAATCATTATTGATGTTTCAAGCTTAAATCTTGATGACTGACCTTGGGTAAGTATATAGAGATGCGGGATATATTACATATCACAGAGAAAACGAGGAAGTCTATATAATGGTTCATAATAAGAAAGTGGTGAAATTATGCAGATCAAAAAGATTTTTCGTATTACATTAATAGTAGTTTTGGGAATTCCGATTTTATTTACTTTTCTGATTGTACTGCTCATAGCAACACCCTTGCGATACTATCTTAATTCAACTGTAAGTAGGATAGAATCAATATTAGAGGACAGGTATAATATTGATTTTGAGTTTATCGGTTCTGAATTTAAAGATTTGCCTGATTATGAGGTAGATCCAATTACGCCCAACTTTTTTAAGGTCAAAGTGAACGGGAAGAATTCACAGGTTTATTATTTCAGACCGGTAGGAAATGAAGAAATTACCATAACAACAACGTATGGGATTGCTGAGAGTAGTATGTACGCTCCGCTTCAGTACTGTGAGTGGGTCTGGGACGATTACGAGCTTGTGCTGAAGCAATACCTGGAAAAAGAAGAAAAACAACTTATCGGTGATTTCAATTCCTCAAATCCTGTTGTGACAGAAAATAGTATTACGTAAATAGCCGAAAAAATACGAACTGTAGGATACGAATTGTAAGGAATATTCAAAATATGGGATAGAACGTGATGAAAACAACTATATTGTCAGACTTCATATTAAAACGGATAAATTCGATGGGGATATTACATTTTCCGACCACGATAAAAGCAAAATATTGAAGTATCTTGGTGATAATCTTTAGATATGTATGGATATGCTGAGGACATAATCAACCTAATTGGGTGGGAACAAAAAAGTATGACCCTTGACGCAAGCGGAATAATGTGGTATATGGTGTGACAGTGAAACGTACGGTCCGCCCGATTGCGGCGAGTTGGTTCTCGGCAATTTCCTCAGTATTGAAGTCAGAATCTGAACATAGTGGTGATTATGTAAAAATATAAACACCTTAAATATTTGAAGATGTGAGATGAACAAGAAAAGGATAATTGCCCGTCAGCCGCAAGGCTGACTTTTTTTGACTCACAATTCTGTTTATGCTATTTCGGGGATAAAGAGTTGAATAGCGATAAACAAAGCTATAAATTCAAAATATATACCAATGAAGAGCAAAGCACAATGACTGCAAAGACATTCGGCTGTGCCGGATTTATCTATAATCGTATATTATCCGATAAAATCAGGAATTACAAAAAACCGGACAAAAGCTGAACGATACTCCGGTACAATACAAAGAATTTGAGTGGCTGAAAGAAGTAGATAGTCTTGCAATGGTATGATAAGACTTCCGAAATTATGTTTTGTCAAAATGAAAACTGTTGCGGTAAGTCATAATGCAAGAGGAAAATATTTTGCAAGTATTCTTTTTGAATATGAAAAAGAAATTACGATGAAATACCCTGAAAGTTTTATCGGTTTGTATTATTCTATGCACGAATTATCAAACGAGAACCAAGCCTGCCGGAATATGTCATTTGTACAATAACCTGTACGATTAAAAAATCTGTACTTTAAATCTAAAGAAAAGTAATATATAATAGAGGAAGAGCTATGAAAATAACATCAATAGCGATAATAGAAACCTAAAGAATTAAAGACAGTACACTTATATATCAATCGCATGATGAAATAATGATTTTACGGACTTTACCGAACCGGCGTCTGACAGTACAGAATAAAATTACGAGTAGGAGATTAATAAATATGAGCATGAGGAGATTTGAAATCAGCTTTGATGAAAAAGCTGTAAATGATGATGGTATATATAAAATCGACAAATTATATTATACCATTGATGAAGTAATGAAAATGGCAGGTATAAATAAAATTACCGAGGGAACTTACGAATGTATAGGCAATGAGGAAGAAGTTCAAAGGAAATTTGATATTATGTTTTTCTTGTTCTGTTCTGAGAAATGGTTTTTAAAATATGTCAATAAATGGTTGGCATATCACGACAATTACGAGCCTGAGAATATAATCGAAATTATGGAAAAGGTCAATAAACAGTATGAAGATTGGTAAAAGAAAATATCTATAACAAAAACCGAAAGAATTAAAGACAGCTCACTTATATATCAATCGTATAGTGAAATAATGATTTTACGAACTTTTCCGAGCCTGAGTTTGACAGTATAAAATTACGAGAAAAGAGAGAACGGTATCATGGTAAAATTAACATTTGAATTTGATAAAGCAGAGATTGCCAAGGCAGGACTTACGGAGGATGAACTGCTGGCAGAAGTAAGGGAGTATGCAAAAAAAAATAAAATTTCGGAAACCTCCCGTGGTGTTTTTGAAAAGGACGGAGAAGACGCTGTCGCAATGCTGGTTATGATAGGTGTTGAAACGTTGCGTAAAGATCTTGCTTATATGAAATATGTAAAATCATTAGTGTTGGATGATGATGGAGATAAAGAAGATTGCAAAGAAAGTGTAAGAGATTGGCTGATTGAAGAGAGGCTGATATGAGAAGTACTAATAAATGACATTTGACATTGATACAAATTATACTAAGGTGTATGATGATTTTACGGATTTTCCCAAGCCTTAGTTTGACATTATAGAATAAAATTACGAGAAAAGCGAGAAGATACTATGGTTAAATTAACATTTGAATTTGATAAAGCAGAGATTGCCAAGGCAGGACTTACGGAGGATGAACTGCTGACAGAAGTAAGGGAGTATGCAGAAAAAAATAAAATTTCGGAAACCTCCCATGGTGTTTTTGAAAAGGACGGAGAAGACGCTTTATGTCAGATCATGATGATAGCACATACAATTCTGTTTGATTGCCCCCATTATCTTGATTGCTTAAAATCATTGAATATGGATGATGATGGCGAAATAGAAGACTGCTTAAAAATTGCAAAGGAATTGCTGTAAAATGGGATAACACAAAATACAAACGTTTCTAAGCAAATATTGGTACTGATTATTCTGAGGTGTATAATTACTCATTAAAAATAATTTTGTTCATATTTGCGGCAAGTAATATTCCCAAGCATACAGTAACAATTGAAGAAATTATATAACTAAATTTCTTTAATTATAGTGAAATACTGATTTTACGTACTTCGCTGAACCTGAAAACATAGAACGAAATAATAAGCAAGGAGATCGATAAATATGAGCAAAAGAAAATTTGAAATCAGCTTTGATGAGGAAAGAATCAATCAGTTTAACGAATATACATCCGAAGCACTTTATGATACTTTAGACAAGATTATGTCATATCACCATGTGACAAAAACTGCTAAAGGAGTTTACGAAGGCGACAATGCAAATGATTTTATTGGTTTATACTTTTACTTATATGATCTGAATTGGTTTATGAACTATGTAGGTAAATGGTACTCCTATCATGATGGCGGTATGGAAGATGTAATAAAATCGGTAAATATAAAAGAAAGGCAGATAGCAAATGAATTTAGATAATCAGGTTTCTAATGATATTTTATTTGATTTTTCTATTCGGTCATTGGGGGAGGTAAAATCCGATGAACAGAGCAATAATGATGACTTCCCCGAGCCTGAGTTTGAGGGTATGGAATAAAATTATGAGTAGGGATAGAACGATATTATGGTTAAATTAATATTTGAATTTGATAGGGCAGAGATTACCAAGGCGGGACTTACAGAGGATGAACTACTGGCAGAGGTACGGGAGTATGCAAAAGAAAATAAAATTGCAGAAACATATCATGGCGTATTTGAAAAAGACGGAGAAGATGCGTTAGCTCTTGTTGGAAAGATCGTAATTGATATTGTAGCTGAAAACCCGAAGCAAATCATGTACATACACAAACTTACACTTAATGTTAATGGTCGTAATGAGGACGCACTTGCTGCTACAAAAAAATGGTTGAACAAAACAATGAAATCTGATGTGAAGTAAAGAATTATCATTTAAACAGATTATGTCATATCACTATGTGACAAAAACTGCTAAAGGAGTTTATGAAGGCGATAATGCAAATGAATTTAGATAATATAGGTTTATGCTTATATTTTTATTTGATTTATCTATTCAGCCATTGGGGGAGGTGAAATCCGATGAACAGAGCAATAATGATGACTTCCCCGAGCCTGTGGTTGAGGGCATGGAATAAAATTAATGGTAAGGAGATTGAAAGGTATGAGCTTGAGGAAATTTGAAATCAGTTTTGATGAGGAAAGAATCAATCGGTTTGACGAATATACATCCGAAGCACTTTATGATGCTTTGGATAAATCTATGCAAGAAGGAAGCATTGTTAAAACCGGTAAAGGTATTTATGAGGGAAATAATTCAAGTGACTTCATAGTAATGTATTTTTATTTGTTTGATAGAGAATGGTTTATGAAATATGTAAAAACATGGTATTCATATCATGACGGCGGAGTTGAGGATGTTGTTAAATATGCCAAAATAAAAGAGAGGCAGATTGCTGATGAATTTATGTAAAATATATTTTTACAGATATTTTTCATATTCAGTCATTATGAGAGGTAAAATCCGATGAACAGGGTAATGATGATTTTACGGACTTCCCCGAACCTGAGTTTGACAGCATAGAATAAAATTACGAGTAAGGAGATTGACAAGTATGAGCAAAAGAAAATTTGAAATCAGTTTTGATGAGGAAAGAATGATAAAAGATGGAAAGTATAATCCGGATGATGCTTACTATTCACTTGATCAAGTAATGAAAAAAACAGGTATAACCAAAACGGGTAAAGGGATCTATGAGGGAGATAATCAACACGCATTTGGCTCGATGTATTTTTCTCTGTATGGCTGTAAGTGGTTTATGAAGTATGTGGATAAATGGTTATCTTATCATGACGGAGGTTGTGACGATGTAATCAAATCTGTAAAAATAAAGGAGAGACAAGCAGCACATGAATTTGGGTAGTGGGCAATTTTACAGACTTTCCCGAACCTGAGTTTGACAGTATAAAATAAAATTACGAGTAAGGAGAGAACGATTTATTTTGATTAAATATGAAATACATTTTGATGAAAACAAAATCAAAACTGACGGATATTACACACCCGAGCATCTGTATTATGTTCTGGACACAATAATGAATGAGGTGCATTTCAAGAAAACGGGAAATGGTACTTATATGGAAAATGGTACAGAGGATGAAATTGAAACCGCAATAACGGTTCTAATATTTACTTTGTTCAGCGAAGACTGGTTTGTACGATATGCAGATAAATGGTTATCATACGAAGATGGCGAAGTAGAAGATGTCCTTGCAATACAAAGAAAGGTTGCTTTGAGAAATGAGTGATAAAAACAAGTAATACTACCTTCTTAAATTTGACCTGACAGTAAAAGATTGGGGCTTTTTTATAAAAACAAAACTATAAATCAAGCGTGGGATTATGTATACCGTTTATGATAAAGAATAGTTTTAAGTGAAATTTAGAATACAATCAAGACAATTGAAAGGGGAAAACAAAATGAGCGTAACAATGAAAACGAAAATGATAGACGGAGTGCCGCATATACTGGACGAGGAGAGTATGACATATTTTCCGACCATAAAGCAGGATGAGCAAACAGGTTTGACCTATACACTCGATCCCGAAACATTTACATACGTTCCGAACATAACATTGACGGTGGACGAGAGGGATATCGGCAGATGGGGAATGAAACGCAAAAAGTTTTTGAAAGAAAACAAACCGGTACTGTATATGCAGATGTTCGACGACCATACCCTGACCGATCACCTGATAGAAGTAAACGAAGCAGCGGAGAGAATGATGGACAAGCTCGAAGCTCAGATGATGGAGCAGGAGGGCGTAACGGAGAAGCTGAAAGCAACGGATCAAATGGAATGGGTACGCCGCCTGAACTCGATAGACAGCAGAGTGGAGGAAATAATTCTGAACGAGCTGATCTACGTATAAAACAAAACAAATTAAAGCAGCCGAAGACAGAGGAACAAAGTGTTTCCCCTGTCTTTTCTTCTTTTTCTGTTTGTGAACAGATGAGCCTGTTTTTTAACACCCCTCGTTCTGTTACTTGTTATACCATTTTGTATATACATTGTCAAGTAATTACTATATTATATGCAATTTCAGAGTTGATTTTGCAAATAATTTTAAGAAGTAAATATTTATCTTAAAAAATCCGTAAGATATGGCATGATATAAAAAATCTCCGACTGATTGCCCGGTCGGAGATTAAAAAATTACTTATCTCTATAGTGAGAACCACACTGGATGATT
>CANQAJ010000110.1 GCA_947589365.1 uncultured Clostridia bacterium
GGCAAAGTACGGTCAGAGTCTCAGAGATTTGTGGCCGCTCGGCAAGATAACGCCTTGTATAGCCACAAGTAACGGCGGAAGCTCGACAAACCCTGTTAATGTCGGGGATATATTGTTCTTTTCAACATGGGCTTGCCCGAATAACAGTTATTGGGTACATAATAAGACTCCGGATGTTGGCGGAAATAATAATAATATAGCTACATTCTACGAAAGACTTGATAAAAGAATCCTTGCGAACGATCCCGTTGTTCGTGCAACCCAAAAAGAAGTAAATCTTGCGGCGTATTGGAGTGCATCGTCTAAAAACGACTTTACAAGATGGACGCAGGAAATTTATGTTCCTGTGCGTGACGGAGATGATGTTACAAATACTATCAAAAAAGACGGTCAAAATTATAAGCTGCTTATGGACTATGATATGTTTACAACAAGTAGTGGTATAGGCAAAGTTGCGTACCCGACACTGCAAGGCTATTCATATGTTGCTTCGCAAGAATTGCCTAAGGCTGACGGTTTTGAATATGAATGGACGGATTCCTCCGGTGCTAAAAAGCAAATGCAAATAAACGAACCATGGAAAACTGCACGATTTTTTTATTCAAGAAACAACTATCCTTTGATACTGCGAAACGGAAACGAACGTCTTGCAATGTTAAGTTTGCCTTTTGAAAGTCCGTTGGGAGATACCGTTAAAGAAAAAGAAAATGGTATTACCTATTATGATAAAGGTTTGACCGATTTTTATAAGTTTGGCGGTTGGTTTACATCGCCCGATTTCGTTGAGGGTACCGAGTTTGACTATGAAAACAGCAATATGCCTGCGGGCGGTCGTGTTTTGTATGCGAAGTGGCTGCCGGTAGAATATAATGTAACTTTCTATAATGATATGGAGTCGTATACTGAGGACAGATCCATAAAATCCGTTATGGTAGAGAGGGGAGATACTGTCACTACGAGCGACATTCCAAGGACAGGTAATGAATTAAGCAGACCGATTGATGGAGCTCGATTTTCCGGTTGGTACTATATTGACGGCAGCGGAAACACGGTGCGTTTTGACCCGTCAATGATGCCGGTGACGAGTGACCTCAAGCTGTATGCGGGCTGGGAGTCCGATGTAGTATCCACGTATGTTATAAAGTATCTGAAGAAAGGTACAAGCGAGGAGATTGCCGAGCCGACAAGCGGAAGAGCATTTGTTTCCACGACAAAGACATTTAGTGCGAAAGGGCGGAAGCAATTTGTATGAGAGCGGCTGGTGGCCCACCGTTCCGAGTCATTCTATTCTTATGCGAAATGATAAAAGCGATAACGAGTATACCTTTGAATATATCAAAAAGGACTCTGTATGGTATCGTGTGAGATATGTGGATTCAGCTACCGGTGTGGAGATTTACGGGGAAAAAGATCAGAACACTTCAAGCGGTGTGGTATCTGAAACTGCGGTGCATATAAATGAATATGTTGTTGATAGAATAACAAAATCACTTGTGCTTGTTGCCTCGGAGGAAAGTAATGCTGATGCGGCAAAAAATGAAGAACTTTCGATGAATGTTATAACATTCTATTATACTAAGAGTGACACACAAACTATATTTGAGGTAAACCATTATGCACAGGATCTCGGAAAGAATGATTTGGACAATTCCGGCAGTTACAGTTTATGGCAGAGTGAAAGCCACAATGCAAGTGTGACCGATAGTATTGATATTGAGTCATATTATTCAAGCCTGCTGAAATCTTTGGGATATGATGTATACAAAGCTGAAATTGGAGGAAAAGTGTATAGCGGAGGAAGTGTTGATGTTGATCCTGATTCGAGCGGAGGATATCTGGTTGTAAATATATATTACAGCCGCAAATATTATCCCTATGCTGTCAAATATATTGACAAAGATACGGACGAAGTTTTAGAAACTTTGGAATTTCCGCTCGATCCGATAGCAGACGGCGACAGTTTGGAGAAACATATACTTGGAAACACCGTTGAATGGAATGCACCTGATGAATTCAGGAAAGACGGAGTGATATATGACAGGATAAGCAGCGCAGATATGTCGTTGGACATTCGTGTTGAGGAGGACGGAAGCGGAAATGTTGTTGATATGGATAAGATAAAGACGAATGTTCTAAATATCTATTATCGAGAACGCAGTACCTTTACCGTTAAATATGCTGCCGTATGTATTCCGAAAGATTCAACGTATTCTGATGAAATATTGAAAGATGTTAAAATATCGAAAACACAGGAAGTTGTTTCCGCTTCAAGGGATATCACCGGAGCTGAAGTTCTGGCATATCCGACTGACAAGTGTAAATTCTTAGGTTGGTTTGACAACCCTGACGGTGACGGAGCAGCTATATCGACCGTACAAAGAATAAGCCACGACGATATAGGGAACATAGACAGTGATAAAACCTATTATGCCGTGTTCAGACCGAAAGGCGAGGTATCTACTCTAAGAATTGAGAAGTATATAGACAGTTTGTATTATAATTCAAACGACAATCCTCACGGTTTTGCGGACGGCGGTGTTATGCAGCCGAAAAATGACTATGACGAGCATGGATATCTGAATATGACGAGAGCGGAGCAGAGCTTTGTATTCAGAATAGAGAAATACGAAAAGGCGGCAGACAACAATAAGGGAGATCTTGTCGGAACTTCATATACAGTTATGACTTTTGGTGCGGATGATGAGCCGCTTGGGGCAGTCAAAGACAGGTATGGCAAATCTTACCGTTATATGCACAGCAAGGACATTATGATTGAACCGGGGTATATTTACACCGTTACGGAGGTCGGCATATCGAAGGAAGCGGATGTTGCCGCAGGGCTTGGCTGGAGGTATATTTTCACGGGTGTAACAATTCCGGAAATGGTCAGCGGAACGAATAGGATCGCAGTCGTACCTACAGAACCGCAGGTTGACGTCGTTTACGGAGATACGCTTATCAATGCCGTACAGAAAATAGAGTTTTATGCCGTTCGTAATAATGCATCGAACAATACGGAGAGTGATATGTCGAGTATTACAAACAAAATACTTATAAAGTAGTAAAATTCACAGGGGCTGTCGCAAATGAGTAAAAAATATTGCGGCAGCCCCTGAACGTATTGATAGATATATAGTTTTGGAATAGAAATAGCGGAAAGTGAAAATAAATTATCGGTAAAAGTAAAGTATCAGTATATTTATAACAGTTTCCGGGGATAAGAGTAAAATATCTTGAAAACATTAAAGAACATATAGTATAATAGAAAACATAATAGAAAACGGAGTGATAAATGACTAATATGGAATATAAAGATAATATATGGGGAATGGCAATGGCTGATATCAGGGCGGCAATTTTTGATTTTGACGGTACACTTGCAGATTCAATGTATGTGTGGGAGAAGGTAGACAAGGATTTTCTTTCAAAAAGGGGAATACCTGTAACGGCAGAATATACGGATAATGTCAGAAGTATGTTTTTTGAAACGGCAGCGGTATATACAAAATCAAAATATAACCTTCCCGAAAGCGTTGATGAGATTATGAATATATGGCTTCGGATGGCACATAAGGAGTATGCCCGGAATGTAAAAGTAAAAAAAGACGCACTAAGGTACCTTAAGGAATTGAAGCTGAGGGGAATAATGCTTGGAATGGCAACATCGAGCAATCCGTATCTTCTCATGCCGTGCCTTGAAAATAACGGCATGGACGGACTTTTTGACTGTATATGCTACACATCCGAGGTAGGAATGAATAAAAGCAATCCCGAGATATACATATATACCGCAAAAAAGCTTGGCGTCAGACCCGAAGAATGTGTTGTGTTTGAGGATATAATAGAGGGGCTTAACAGTGCGAAATCCGCAGGCATGAAGACAGTTGCGGTTTATGACAAATCAAATGAAGCATATATTGATGAGATAAAGGCATCCGCAGATAAATTTATTTTAAGTTATAGCGAGATGATAAGCTTGACATGAATAATACATAATGTTACTGTAATTATGATTTGATATAAAATATATCTTGATTATATATCAAAACAGGTATATAATTAATAGGCAGAAAAGTAATATTTATTTGGAAGGAAGTATATTTATGAAATATGCAGTAATACTCTGTGACGGAATGGCGGACAGACCCGTTCCCGAGCTTGGGGGAAAAACGCCGATGTCGGCTGCCTGTAAGCCCAATATGGAAGCACTTGCAAAAAAGGGAGAGGTAGGACTGGTAAAAACAGTAGGAGAAGGCTTGAAGCCCGGAAGTGATGTCGCAAACCTTTCGGTTATGGGATATGACCCGAAGTTATATTATACAGGCCGTTCGCCGCTTGAGGCAGCAAGTATAGGGATAGACCTTAAGGATGACGATGTTACTCTGAGGTGCAACCTTGTAACGCTTTCAGATGAGGAAAATTATGAAGATAAGACAATGGTTGATTATTGTGCGGGGGATATCTCCTCAGCGGAGGCAGCCGTACTGATAGGATATATTGATGAAAAGCTTGGCAGTGATATATTCAGATTTTATAACGGTGTAAGCTACCGTCATTGTCTTGTATGGTCAAAGGGCGAACCAAACCCCGGAATACTTACACCGCCGCATGACATAACAGGCAGAAAAATCACCGAATACATACCAAAGGGTGAGCATACCGCTGAGCTTTATGAGCTGATGAAAAAGAGCTATGATTTGCTCAGGAATCACCCTGTGAACCTGAAAAGGGTATCCGAGGGCAAACGTCCCGCAAATTCAATATGGCTCTGGGGCGAAGGAATGAGGCCGAGACTTGACAGCTTCTTCAAGAAATTCGGTAAAAAAGGCTCAATGATATCTGCGGTTGACCTTCTCAAAGGGATAGGTAAGTGTGCGGAGATGTCCGTATGTAATGTTGAGGGTGCAACGGGATATATAGATACCAATTTTGAGGGCAAGGCACAGGCGGCTATAGAGGAGTTCAAAAAGGGACAGGATTTTGTATATGTCCACATTGAGGCACCGGATGAATGCGGGCACCGTGCGGAGATAGAGAATAAGAAGAAAAGTATTGAGCTTATCGACAAATATATAATCGGACCCGTTGTAGAATATTTGCGTGAATCGAAAGAGGATTTCAGTGTTATGATACTTCCGGATCACCCGACACCGATAGAGCTTAAGACTCATACAAGCGACCCCGTACCTTATCTTATTTACCGCAGCAATGCCGAAAAGGACAGCGGAATAGAAGTATTTGACGAGGAAAATGCGAAAAAAACGGGAATATTCAAGGAGCCGGGTTATATGCTCATGAATGATTTTCTTAATAACTGATATAAAGTAAAAATATTGCAGCTCTGTTCGATACTTTCGGTAGAAAGTAAGCGGACAGAGCTTTCTGTATACAATAAAATAAAAAGCAGGACTTTATAAAATTTTTTATTATCGACCGGTACCATACATAAATACTGCCGAAGAATAAAACTCCGGCAGTGGGACTAAGATTATTCTATTGATTTCAAGGACTCTACCATGCTTATCTTTTTCATCTTGAAATACATTACAAAATTAACGAGGAGTGAAAATGCAAGAGTCAGAACAAAAGCGATAATATAGCTTATAAGATTGACCTGTTGAGGGAACATTACCATATCCATCTGAATTGCAAGGACAACAAAAGAGGACAGCAGCGTACCGAGCGGTAATCCGATAATTGCACCGACAACGGTCAGAACCATATTTTCTCTGTAAATATAATTAGCAGTTTCCATATTATAGAAGCCGAGAACCTTGATTGTTGCGATTTCTCTCGCTCGTTCCGAGATATTTATGTTTGTAAGATTATACAACACGACAACAGCCAGTAACCCGGCACATACGATTAGGACAAAAACAATTACATTCAAGGAATCAAGGGTGCCAAGAACACTGTCAACCTGTTCGCTTATAAGCGATACCGTTACTATATCATCGTTTTGCATCCAGTCGTTCGCAATATCCTTGTCTGCATCCTTATATGATTCATCCACTTGTGTGTATACGACATTATATTCTGTTTCCTTGCCGCTGAGTTTTTTATACTGATTTGGTGTCATATACATATAATTGCCCGCATAATTCTCGGTTAATCCCGATACTGTGGAGGAATATGTCACTTCATCAATGGAAAACGATATTCTGTCTCCCGCATCAGCGCCTATAACCTCTGCAAGCCTTTCATTGATAACAACGGAATCATCATTAAGATCGATTTTTTCGTGCGTAAGTCTGTCACGCAGGACGAACATTTTTTCAAATTTCTTATCATCCTCACCGACTATAAGGTTAAAGCTGATTTTTTTATTATCGCCATATTTTATTGTGGTGCTATGCTGTGAAACCAAAAGGGTATCGGAAAATCGTTTATCATTATGAAACTGTGACATGAGATAAGCTTTTTCATCCGCCGTTCCCGGTTCCGAAAGAGCATATACCTGATCAAATTTGGATATTTCACCGAATTGCCTGTCAGCGATAACCGTTATAGAATCCTTAAGACCCAAACCGGCAAGTATAAGTGCAGTACATCCGGCAACACCTATAACCGTCATAAGAAAGCGTGCTTTATATCTGAAAAGGTTTCTTGCCGTAACCTTGGAGGTGAAGTTCATATGCTTCCACAGGAATGGAATATACTCAAGTATAATCCTTTTTCCGGGCTTAGGTGCTTTCGGCCGCATAAGAGAAGCAGGCCGCAGCTTCAATTCACTGTAGCAGGCTACGATAGCAACAATACAGGTGCAGAGAATACCCGTTCCGGCGGAAAATGCAAAGCTTTCCCACGATATTTTGAGTATTGTTTCAGGGAGTATATACATCATTGAATATGTGTTAATTATTATATAGGGCAATGTTGCAAGACCGACAATTGCCCCGACAATGCTGCCGGAAACAGCGGCAAGAGCGGCATATATAAAATACTTTGCCGCAATTGAAATATTTGTATATCCGAGAGCTTTAAGAGTACCTATTTCAGTTCGTCTTTCCTCAACCATTCTTGTCATGGTCGTAAGGCATACAAGAGCGGCTACAAGAAGGAAGAAAACAGGGAAAACAGCGGCTACATAATCGACCCTCAAGGCATCTTCCTCAAGCCCTGAGTAGCCCGGGTTTTCATCCCTGTCATAAACGTACCATTTTGCATCATTGAGTGCATCTATTGCATCCTGTGCCTCATTAATTTTTTTTTCTCCTTCGGACAGACCCGAATGTGCTTCTGCCTTTCCCAGTGCAAGCTTTTCCCTTGCCTCTTTAAGCTTCCTCATACCTTCGGATTTTTGTGTTTGAATTTCCTGTTTTCCGAGTTTAAGCTTTTCTTCCGCCTGAGATATTTCAGTCTGTGCAGCCTGAAGCTCAAGCATACCGGAATTCATAGCATTATCGTATTCAAGTTTGCCGATATCAAGCTGACTTTGTGCATTATCAAGCTGAATTTGTGCATCCGCAAGCTTTTTGGCACCGTCAGCTTTGGAATTTTCAAATTGTGCTTTTGCATCCGCAAGCTGTTTTCCGGAATCTGCAAGTTGTTTTTCACCGTCAGCCAACTGCCCGGAAGCATCATCAAGCTGTCTTGCATACTCTTCAAGACTGTTATAATATGTTTTAAGCTCATCCTTAAGTTCGGTAAATTTGTCTATAAAACCGTCCTCAATATCATAAATTCCGCTGATTTTTTT